>NZ_JBICZB010000072.1:0-40287 GCF_043201815.1 Kitasatospora sp. NPDC048296 | reverse complement strand
GATCTTGGCCGACACGGTTCTAGCAGGAGCTCCGTCCCATTTCAGGCGACTTGACGCAACCGCCCAAGGCTCTATCTACACGGCGTTGGGGCTAGTCCCGTCCTTCGCACATGACGAGTTCGGATGAACTGGTGATGCGACCGGTACCCCGTCGGGGTGCCGGTCGTTGAACCTGGTGTGCCGATATCTCGTTCACGTCGCTCACGGGTCCACCGTCCGCGCTTCGCCGTGGAGTTGACGCCCGTGGTGGAGAGGCGTCTGGGCGCTCTGTCCGCCTCTGCCGAGTTTCTGCGCCGGCTGGACGTGGCCGGGATCGTTGACGAGCTGTGCCCGATCCGCGAGGTCGCGCACCTCACGCATGGCCAGGTGATCGAAGTGATGATCGCCAACCGGCTGTCCGCGCCCGCACCGCTGGTGCGCGTGGGCGACTGGGCCCGGGAATGGGCGGTGGAGGAGGTCTTCGGCATCTCACCGGGCCTGCTGGGGGACGACCGGCTCGCCCGCGCGCTGGACGCGATCGCGCCGCACCTGGACGAGTTGGTCGGCACCGTCGGCGCGCAGGCCATCACGGAGTTCGGCGTCGACGTGTCCCGGATCCACTGGGACATGACCTCGATGTCCCTCTTCGGCGCCTACGAGGACCAGGACGAGCAGTTTCCCCAGGTCAAGTACGGTCACCCCAAGGACCGCAGGGTCGACCTGAAGCAGATCCAGGCCGGCCTCGCGGTCAGCGGCGACGGCGGCATCCCGCTCTTCCACCGCGTCTACGACGGCGGCGCGGGCGAGGTTGCCCAGGTCGTCGGCGCGATGAAGGCCCTGCGGAAGATGGCCGACCGCAGGGACTTCCTGCTGGTCGCCGACTCCAAACTGGTGTCCCACCCGAACGTCACCGCCCTGCTGGACGCGAAGGTCGCCTTCATCGCCCCCGCCCCGGCCGCCAAGGTCCCCGACCACGTCTACGCCGCGTTGAACCTCGAAGACGCGCAGGTCGTGGACTACGTCCCGGACCGGGACACGGGCAGTCCCGCCGACCGGCGCGAGGTCTACCGCGTGCTGGAGGACACCCACACCCTGGCCGGCCGCCGCAGGAGCGACCCGGTGCACACCCTGCGCAGAATCCTGGTCCACTCCAGCGGCAACGCCCGCGGCCAGCAGGCCGCCCGCGCCAAACGCCTGGCCCACGCGGCCGAGGACCTGGACAAGCTCCAGCGCGGAGCCGCAGGACGCTTCTACGGCACGGCGGAGAAGATCTCCGCGCGGATCGGCGTGATCGCCAAGAGCCGACGGGTCGAGGACTGCCTTCGGACCACCATCAGCAGTGGCCCCGAGGGTCGGCCCGCTCTGGAATGGCACTTCGACCAGGACGTACTCGACGCCCAGGCGGCCGTCGACGGCTGGTACGCACTGCTGACCAACCTCACCCCCGAACAGGCCACGGCACAGGAGGTCTTCCTGCGCTACAAGGGCCAGGCGGTGGTCGAGCGCCGCTACCACGACTTCAAGGGCCCGCTCGCGGTCGCACCGGTCTTCCTGCAGCACAACCGGCGCATCGCCGCCCTGATCACCGTGATCTGCCTGGCCCTGCTGGTCTTCTGCCTGATCGAACGCCAAGTACGCCAAGTCCTCGGCCCCGAGCAGACCATGCGCGGCCTCTACCCCGACAACCGAGCCGTCCGCCCCACCGGCCGCATGATCTTCTACCACCTCGCCAGCCTGATGATTCGGCCCGGCACAACCACCAGCCCGCCCGTCGTCCTCATCAACCGAGGAGTCCAAGCACACCTGCTCGAACTCCTCGGCATCGACGAAACCCGACCCCGCTGGCTGGAGACCTAAAACCCCATGTGCGAAGTCCGGGGCTAGTGCTCCGACCGGCGTGGCCGCCGTTGCACGACGTCGGCGAGCACCGTGGTCACCAGCTTGTTGACGGTTGCCGTGGTCGGTGGGTCGGGGTCGCGGTCTGCGAACAGGAGATGCCCGCCTCCGACCAGTGAGAGGGTGAGCGAGTCGATGTCGGCGTCGGCCGCGATACGGCCCATTGCGCGCTCGTCGGCCAGGTAGGCGCAGACCGCGGTCGTGACCTGGGCGAGGATCGTGATGCCGCCGCCGGGCCTGGCTTGCCGCAGCCGCGCGCGCAACTCGTCCCGGAAAGTGATGAGCGGGATGATCGCCACCGGAACCGGTCCGAACAGGGTGGTCAGCGCGTCGGTGAGGTTGTCGGTCACGGTGCCGGTGCCGACGGTCTCGCGCAGCGCGCGCGCTTGCGTCTCAAGCCGTGCGGCCCGGTCGAGCACGAGCTCGGTGAGGAAGGCGTCGAAGTCGGTGAAGTGTCGGTGCAGGACGCCTTTGGCGCAGGCCGCCTCGTCGGTGACGGCCCGGCTGGTCAGCCCGTTCGGGCCAGCGCGCAGCAGCACGCGTTCGGCGGCGTCGAACAACTGCTGCCGCGCATCGCGAAGGTGTACCCCGGTCGGCACTTGCAGATCCCTTCGTGGGTCAGGCGTGGGTCAGGCTCCTGGCGTCCATTGTCATGTGGGCACTCGCCCACTAAAGTGAACGCATGCCCACTTTACCGCGAGAGCACCCCGAACCGGCGCAGTCGCACCAGGCTCGGCGGACGGCCGAGTCGTTCGGCACGAACGCGCAAGGCTACGACCAGGCCCGACCTGCCTACCCCGATGACCTGGTGGCGCGCATCGTGGCCGGGAGCCCGGGGTCTGACGTCCTCGACGTCGGCACCGGTACCGGCATCGCGGCCCGCCAGTTCCAGGCCGCCGGCTGCGCCGTGCTCGGCATCGATCCGGATGCGCGGATGGCCGACCTCGCGCAAGCCCGCAGTCTGCGGGTCGAGGTGGCCACCTTCGAAGCCTGGGAGCCGGCCGGCCGAATGTTCGACACATTGATCGCCGCCCAGTCGTGGCACTGGGTGGACCCGGTCGTCGGCGCCGTGAAGGCGGCCCGAGTGCTGCGTCCGAACGGGCGCCTGGCGATATTCGGGCACGTATTCAAACCTCCTGTCGAGGTGGCCGAGCCGTTCGCCGAGGCTTTCCGGCGGGTGGCGCCCGACTCCCCGTTCAGCGACCAGCCGGCTCGACGTCCGCTGGAGATGTACCAGGCGGGGTACGCGAAGGTCGCCGACAAGATCCGCGGGACCGGGCAGTTCAACGACCCGGAACAGTGGCGATTCGACTGGGAACAGTCCTACACGCGCGACCAATGGCTGGACCTGCTCCCCACCACCGGCAGACTCACCCAGCTCGGTCCCGAGCAGCTGGCCGAGATCCTGGGCGCGGTCGGCCGTGCTGTCGACGCTCTGGGCGGCCGCTTCACGATGCACTACACCACTCTGGCGACCACCGCTGTACGTGCCGCCACCCCTTGATCCGCTGAAGGCCCGGGCGGGAAGCCATGCCGGCAGTGCGAACGCACGACGGCTGCCACCCGCTCGGTGAGTGGATCGCCGGATGCGGTGCCGGCGGCCTGGGCGGGGGTCGGGAAAGCAGTGGCCCCCGCCCACCGTGCGCTGGCATGCTGGCCGCGTGGACAAGCCCCAGATCTGGCTCGACTTCGCCCCTGAGCTGCACCTCTTCGTCTCCGCGCCCCGGCGGGCCGGCCGCACCTCGCTGCGCACCGACGGCACCTCCACCCTCGGCCACGTGGTCGAGTCCCTGGGCATCCCGCGCACCGAGGTGGGCGCCCTGCTGGTGGACGGACGGTCCGTCCCCGACTCGTACGTCCCGGCCGACGCCGAGCACGTCACCGTCGAAGCCGTGACCAGGCCGCAGCCCTCGCCCACCCCGCCGCGCTTCCTGCTGGACGTCCACCTCGGCACCCTCGCCCGCCGACTGCGCCTGCTCGGCGTCGACGCCGCCTACGAGAACCCGGACATCGGCGACGCCGCCCTGGCCGCCCGCTCCGCCGCCGAGCAGCGCGTCATGCTCTCCCGCGACCGCGGCCTGCTGCACCGCCGCGAACTCTGGGCCGGCGCCTACGTCTACAGCCACCGCCCCGCCGAGCAGCTGCGCGACGTGCTCTCCCGCTTCGCCCCGCCGCTCGCCCCCTGGAGCCGCTGCACCACCTGCAACGGCACGTTGCGCACGGTCACCAAGACCTCGGTGCGCGAGCAGCTCCGGGACGGCACCGAGCGCTCCTACGACGCCTTCGCCCAGTGCGAGGACTGCGGACAGGCCTACTGGCGCGGCGCTCACCACGCCCGGCTGGAGGCCATCGTCACCGACGCCGTGCGCGAGTTCGGGGGCGTCCCGGGGTAGCGGCTCGGGGCTCCCCGCGGGGTCGGCTGCGCGCCAGTGGGTATGGCGGGTCCTCGGACGGCCGTGGTCTCATCGGTGGTGGGGGACGAGCCCAGGAACTCCGTCATGAGGAGAGAGGCCGGGTCGTCGGATGAGCGATCAGCCAGTGCACCACCCCTTCGAGACCGCGGAGGTCGATGACGCCCCCGTGGTGACCGCCCCGGACGGGGCCGAGGTCCGCCCGCTGCTGGTCCTGGACGGGCAGGGCAGCCTCGCGGTCTTCGTACTCGCTCCCGGGCAGGTCAGCCGCGCGGTGTCGCACGCGACCGTGCAGGAGCTGTGGCAGGTCACCGCGGGCAGCGGCGAGCTGTGGCGGCGCCAGGACGGCCGGGCGGAGACCGTCCGGCTCGTGCCCGGGACGGCGGTGTCGATCCCGCTGGGCACCGCCTTCCAGTTCCGGGCCGACGAGGACGGTGGCGGCCCGCTGCGGATCACGGCCGTCACCATGCCGCCCTGGCCGGGGACGGACACCGAGGCGCGGCCCGAGGACGGCCCCTGGAAGGCGACCGGCCGCTGAGCCGGCGGACGCTGATCGGAGCCGGTTGTCCCCGGCCGCGCCGCCGCTCCTCAGAACCGGGCGCTGCGCAGGATCGCCCCGACCTGGTCGGAGATCGCCGCCTCGTTCCGCTCGAACTCCGGCGAGGTGACCTGCGCCTGGTCCGCCGGGAGTCCGGCGAGGACCGGGGTGTGCAGGTGGCCGCCGGGCAGGTCGGGGGCGAGGTCGAGGCGCAGGCGGTTGGAGCGGTAGGCGACCTCGTTGGAGAGGTAGCCTCCGCCGCCTCCGGCGACGGCGCGGGAGCCGGGGGTGGGGCCGTCGGGGCGGGTGACGGGGGTGGTGGCGCCCTCGGGGATCTCGGTGACGGGGGTGTTGAGCAGGACCGGATAGGGCTGCTGGACGGCCGTCATGGCGTCGGTGGGCAGGGTGGTGTGGATGAACTGGGGGCCGTCGACCAGGCCCGGGGCGTCGACCGGGTGGTCGAGGGTGCCGCCGGAGAGGGCGCCCACGTTGTCGGTGGCCGGGTCGGCGGAGCGGGCGCGGCCGGCCCAGGCCTCCAGGGTGAACTTGCCGGGGTAGCCCTGGCTGATGCTGGTGATCAGGTCGGCTGACTGGGCGCCGGGCACCAGGTGCGGGCCGAACGCGCGTTCCACGATGCCGTCGTCGAAGTCGCCGTAGCGCACCGGCAGGACGACGGCCCGGACCTCGGCGGTGCTGCCGTCGGCGAGGATGATCCGCTGTCCGTGCAGTTGCAGGACGGCCGCGCCGGAGGGGTTGGCGCGGCGCGGTTCGGTGTCCAGGTCGTCCAGGCCGCGCGAGGCGTCCTCGAAGCGGGCCCGAAGATCGGCGCGGTCGACGTCGAACTTCGGTTGCCAGCGCGCGAGTTGGACGGTCATGGCGAGCCTGGTCCAGTACAGCGGCCGGTCGTCGCGGGCGGGCAGTGCGCCACCCGGCCGCCGGCCCTGGGCGCGGTCGACGCCGGCCTGCCAGAGTGCCTGGCCCCAGGCGTCCACCACCCGCTCGGCGCGGTGGGCGTTCCGGGCGGCGCAGAGCGCGGCCGGGAAGCCGGCGAGCAGCTCGTCGAAGCCGGAGTGCTCGGTGAAGGCGGCGGTCCGGGCGTCCTGGAGGCGGGCCTGTTCGGCGTCCACGGGCGCGGCGGCGACGGACCGGCAGCCGGCCCGTTCGGCGTGGGCGGTGGCCGGGGCCAGCAGGGCCGCGAGTGTCCCGGCGAGGGCGGCGGTCAGGGTGGCGGCACGTCCGACGGCGTGTCCGGCACGGTCGACGGTGCGTCTGGTGGCACGGCGAAGCTGTGTCATGTCCACCGACAATAAGTGCCGGGCTGACGCGCCGTCGAGGAGTTCGCCCGTTTCGACGGCCCCGCCCCGCTGTCCATCCGCCGCTTCCCCGACCTCGCCCTGGACGTCCCGGTCGGGCAGCTGCGCCACCGGCCCACCATGCGGGCCCGTGGCCTGCTGGAACTCCCGGTGCGGTCCTGACGCGGCACCGGCGGGTACCGGCTCGGCGCTGACCCGGCCTTGAGGCGACGGCCGGGAACCGGCTCGGTCTCCACAGCGTTGTCGTGGTCGAACAGCGTGTTTCGGACGGTGGTGGAGGAAACCCCATGAGTGTGGCCCTGACGAAGGGCGGCAACGTCTCCCTGGGCAAGCGGGCCCCCGGGCTGCGAGTGGTCCGGGTGGGCCTCGGCTGGACGGCCGGCGGCGGGTACGACCTGGACGCCAGCGCGCTGCTCTGCGGGGCGTCCGGGACGGTCCTCACGGACCAGCACTTCGTCTTCTTCAACAACCTGCAGAGCCCGGACGGATCGGTCCGCCACCAGGGCGGCGCCGGCGGCGGTGACGACCGCGAGCGGGTCGAGGTCCGGCTCGCCGACGTCGCCGCCGACGTGGAGAAGATCGTCTTCTCGGTGGCGATCTACGACGCGGCGCAGCGGCGGCAGACCTTCGGGCAGGTCCACGGCGCGTACATCCGGCTCAGCGACGCGGACGGCGGCACCGAGGTGGCCCGCTACGACGTGCGGCCGGAGGCGGGCAGCGAGACGGCGATGGTGTTCGGCGAGCTCTACCGGCACGGCGCGGACTGGAAGTTCCGCGCCGTCGGGCAGGGGTACGCCGCGGGCCTCGCGGGCATCGCCACGGACTTCGGCGTCGACGTGCTGCAGCCCGCACCCGCCGCCGCGCCGGCGCCCGCCCCGGCTCCCGTGCCCGCCGCCCCCGCCGTGGCGCCCGCCGTTCCGAAGACCCAGCCAGCAACAGGGAGTTCCCCCGTGACGTGTTTCTTCGACCCCTCGCACGGCTACGGCTCGACGGCCGTGCTGTGGCAGCCGCAGTGGGGCGTGCCGCGCCAGGTCGAGGCCTGCGCCGCCTGCGCCCAGCGGGTGCAGACCACCGTCCCGCCGTTCTACACCCCGCCGCAGGCCGGCTACCCGCAGCAGGTCCAGCCCGTGCAGCAGGGCCGCCCGCAGGTGCCCGGCCAGCAGGACCAGGGCCGGCGCTTCGGCACCGGCGCGATGATCGGCGCGGGCGCGGCCGGCCTGGTCGGCGGCATGCTGCTCAACGAGGCGCTGAGCGACGACGAGCCCCACGTGGTCGTCAACAACTACTACGAGGACGATGACGACTCGTTCTTCTAGAGGTCGTTCTTCCGGTCGGCTCCTCCCGTCGCAGGCGCCCTGGCCGTCCTGTCCGTGAGGAGCTGACCCGGTGACACCTGCCGTCGGTGCGGTGCGTTTGAATGGGGCCCTTGCGCCGCTCTGACCGGGGGAGATGTACCGATGACCGCGACCGACGCGACTGACGCGACCGCCGCCACCGATGCCGCGGACGTGGCCGACGGGCCGCACGCCGAGCTGCTGGCCGCCGCCAGGAACCCCACGGCGGCCTGGCTGGAGTCCTGCTTCGGCGAGGGCACGCTGTGGCGGCCCGAGACGCTGCCCGAGGGGCTGGAGTCGGGTGCGGCCCGGGCGTTCCTGGCCGAGGTCGGCATCCCGGCCGTCGAGTTGGACTTCGTCGGCTACGACTCGGCGGACCTGCCCGAGCGCGGTATGTGGGAGGCGGACACCGACGAGCTGTACGCCCGCGACCCCGAGGACGACTCCCCGGCGGGCCTGGCGTACTGCGTCGGCAAGTTCGACGACCGGCACCTGATGGTCGACGCCGAGTGCGGTGTTGTCGAGATCTACAACTCCGACGGCTGGACCACCGGGCAGGGCCACGGCGGCTGGGCGGCCGACTCGCTGCCCGAGGTGATCGGCGCGCTGGGGCTGCTGGCCGGCTTCGAGGAGCGGATCGTCAACGGCGACGCGCAGGCCGCGCTGGACGAATTCGAGGCGCTGGTGGCGCAGTTGGGTCAGGGGCCGGACAAGTCGGACCTCTGGGCCGGGCTGCTGGAGAACCTGCGCGAGGAGTACGAGGAGTTCGACGAGGACTGACCGGTCCCGGTCCCGAACGGCCGCACGACGCAGGCGCGTCGTGCGGCCGTCGGCGTTCCCGGGCGTTCCCGGGCGTTCCCGGGTGCGCTCGGGTGCCTCAGTCGCCCTGCCGCCGGTACGCCCCGGCCCGGGCGGCGGCCTCGGTGGCGGCCGCGGCGCGGTCGGCGGCGGACTCGTCGAGCGGCTCGGCGGTGGTGAGCATCCGGTAGTAGAGCGGCGCCGAGACGGCCCGGATCACCTCCAACGGGTCGGTGTCCGGCGGGAGTTCGCCGCGTTCTACGGCCTCGGTGACGCACGGCGCCCACTCCTCGACCCGGCGCCGGTAGAACAGCTGCAGGGCCTCGGCCGTCCCCGGGTCGCCGTTCGCCGCCACGATCACCGCACGGAACAGCGCGCCCTGCCGGTGGTCGGCCAGGGTGCGCTGGACCAGGCGCGCGTTGGCCCGCAGGTCCTCGGCGAGCGTGCCGCTGCGGGTGCGCGGCAGCGACTGCTCGGCCATGTCGGCGAGCAGGTCGGCGACCAGGGCGGTGGTGCTGCCCCAGCGGCGGTAGACGGTGGTGCGGCCGACCTCGGCCCGCTGGGCGATGTCGCCGAGGTCGAGGCCGCCGAAGCCGTGCTCGACCAGGGCGTCCTCGGCGGCCCGCAGGACGGCGGCGCGCACCCGGGCGGTCCGGCCGCCGGGACGGACCGTGCCGGGTGTGGAGGACTCGACGGGGTCGACGGGTTCGGCAGCCATTAACGGGATTCCTGTTCCATTAGACGGGAGGAGTCTGCTAGCTTCGAGGCATCCTAACGGAACGGTAGTCCCATTAGGGGCTTCGAGGGGAGTACTGTCATGACAAGCGCGAACCCGGCCGGCACGAACACGGCCACCACGGAAGCGGCCGCCACCGGTGCGGGCGGCACCGGCATGGAGTGGCGCCGGCTCGGCGCGTCCGGACTCAAGGTCCCCGTGCTCAGCCTCGGCACCGGCACCTTCGGCGGCCGTGGCCCGCTGTTCGGCGCCTGGGGCACCACCGACGTCCAGGAGGCCCGCCGCCTGCTCGACATCGCCATCGACGCCGGGATCACCCTCTTCGACACCGCTGACGTCTACTCGGACGGCGCCTCCGAGGAGGTGCTCGGCCAGGCCGTCCGCGGCCGCCGCGACCAGGTGCTGATCTCCACCAAGGCCGGACTGCCGCTCGGCGACGGCCCCCAGGACGCCGGCACCTCCCGCGCTCGGCTCATCCGGTCCGTGGACGACGCGCTGCGCCGCCTCCGCACCGACTACCTGGACCTCTTCCAACTGCACGCCTACGACGCCGGCACTCCGATCGAGGAGGTGCTGGCCGCCCTGGAGGACCTGGTCCGCGCGGGCAAGATCCGCTACACCGGCGTCTCCAACTTCTCCGGCTGGCAGCTGATGAAGTCCCTCGCCCTCGCGGACCGCTACGGTCGCCCCCGCTACGCCGCCCACCAGGTCTACTACTCCCTGGTCGGCCGCGACTACGAATGGGAGCTGATGCCGCTCGCCCGGGAGGAGGGCGTCGGCGCCCTGGTCTGGAGCCCGCTCGGTTGGGGCCGCCTCACCGGCCGGATCCGCCGCGGACATCCCCTCCCGGCCGGCAGCCGACTGCACGACACCGCCGACTACGGCCCGCCGGTGGAGGACGAGCTGCTCTACCGGGTGGTCGACGCGCTCGACGGGGTCGCCGCCGAGACCGGACGCACCGTCCCGCAGGTCGCGATCAACTGGCTGTTGCGCCGCCCGACCGTCTCCTCCGTCATCATCGGCGCCCGCAACGAGGAGCAGCTGCGGCAGAACCTCGGCGCGGTCGGCTGGTCGCTGACGCCGGAGCAGGTCGCCCGGCTGGACGCGGCGAGCGCCCGCACCGCGCCGTACCCGTACTTCCCGTACCGCCGCCAGGAGGGCTTCGCCCGGGTGAATCCGCCCATGGTCGGCTGACCCGCGTGGGAGGCGGCGCGTTCGAGGTAGGCCTTGACGCGGGTGTCCGCCGGATTCTGACCGGCCATCGGGCGGGCCGACGCGTGGAATTGCCCTGGTCTCCGGCAACCTGCCCGGACTCTCGGCCCTCGGCTCCCGCCCCGTCGCGCCGTCCGACCTGGACGCCGCCGTGCGGACCGGCGTGGGCGCCTTCCTGCGGGCCTTCGGTACCGCCCGCCGGCGGGCCGGCCGCCGCGGCTGACGCTGAGATGTCCATCCGGCGGCGCGGGGATACGCTGAAAAAGCCCTGCGTAAAGCCAACACATGTCGGGTGGGCATCATGACCGAGATATCACGCAGGAATACCAAGAGCAACGACAATACGCACCGTCGGATCGCGAGACCCCTGGTGGCCGCTGTGGTCGCCGCGGGGCTCGGCGCGCTCGGCGCCGCGGGCCCGGCGGCCGCACAGTCGCACGGGGTCGCCGCGTCCGCGGTGTCGCAGACGGTCCTCACGGCCGTGCCCAAGGCCCCGGCCGCCGGAGCACAGCAAGTCACCATCGCGAACTTCGCGTTCTCGCCCAGCACGCTCACGGTCAGCGCGGGCACCACCGTCACCTGGACCAACACCGACAGCGACACGCACACGGTGACCAGCACCGGTTCCGGCCCGCTCGCCTCCGCGCCGCTGAACCAGGGCGCCTCGTACAGCTACACCTTCACCACGCCCGGGACGTACGCGTACATCTGCTCGATCCACCCCTTCATGCAGGGCACGGTCGTGGTGAAGTAGATCACCGCGAAGGAGGCCGGCTGAGTGGGATGCCGCGCCCGCGGCCACGTCCTGACTCTGTCCGAGATCGCGATTCGGCATCGCGTGCCGGTCGCCGGCCGGTGGGGCAGGGAGGTACCGGGAGACGCCGTTGGAGGCATTCCACCATGTCCGTCGAGCTGAACCACACCATCGTCTTCTCCCGTGACCGCCAGGAGTCCGCCGAGTTCGTGGCCGGCATCCTGGGCCTCGAACTCGGAGCGGCGTGGGGCCCGTTCCTGCCACTCGCCACGGCGAACGGAGTCACCCTCGACTTCGCCACCGCCGATCCCGAGCGCCTCACCCCGCAGCACTACGCTTTCCTGGTCTCGGAGGCGGAGTTCGACGGCATCTTCGCCCGGATCCAGCAGGGCGGCATCGAGTTCTACGCCGACCCGCACATGCAGCGGGTCGGCGAGATCAACCACAACGACGGCGGCCGTGGCGTCTACTTCCGGGACCCGTCCGGCCACCACCTCGAAGTCATCACCAGGCCCTATGGCAGCGGATCCTGACGCTTCGTCACAGCATGGGGCCTACCGGGCGGCGGCTCTGGAGCGTGAGGCCTCGATTTCGGCGTAGGCGTCGGCCTTGTTCGCCCAGTGGGAGCCCTCGACGGACTTTCCGGGTTCGAGATCCTTGTAGACCTCGAAGAAGTGGGTGATCTCGTTCAGGTCGTGCCGGGGCATGTCGTCGATGTCCTGCAGACGGGTGAAGCGGGGGTCGTGGGCGGGCACGCAGAGGATCTTCTCGTCCGGCCCCTTCTCATCGGTCATGACGAACATGCCGATGGCGCGGCAGGTGATGCCGCATCCGGGAAAGGTGGGCTCGTCGACGAGGATGAGGGCATCGAGGGGGTCGCCGTCTCCGCCGAGGGTGTCCTCGATGAACCCGTAGTCCGCCGGATAGCGGGTGGCCGTGAACAGCATCCGGTCCAGGCGGATCCGTCCGGCGGCATGGTCCATCTCGTACTTGTTCCGTGAGCCCTGCGGGATCTCGACGATCACCTCGAAGTCCAGCTCGAAGTCCATGTCGCTCTCCTTCGCGATCCGTGGCGTCCGACGGCGTCGGCAGCACCATCTTCGAGGGGATCACTCGCCGTCGCATGCCGGGCACGCGATTGCCCTAACCCCCGTGGAGACCTCCGGCCCCCGGGGTTAGCCTCGGTCTGACAGTCCCCGGGCGGCGAATTCGCGCACCTGGCACCCCAGACACGACGTCAAGGAGGACGGAATGGCTGGGATCTTTCCTGTGGGCGCGTCCGTTGCGGCCGCGCCCGTGTTGACCGGGTCGGGCCGGACACTGCTGGTGATCGTCGCGGTGATCGGGGCGGGAGCCCTGATGGTGGCCGGGGCGTTCGCCCGCCAGGTCCTGGCCGCGGACGAGGGCACCGAGACGATGCGGCGGATCGCCGGGGCGGTTCAGGAGGGTGCGAACGCCTACCTGAGGCGTCAGTTCCGCACCCTGGGCGTCTTCGCGGGGGTGGTGCCCTTCGTCCTTCTGCTGCTGCCGGCGGACAACTGGGGGCAGCGGATCGGGCGTTCGGTGTTCTTCCTGGTCGGGGCGGCCTTCTCGGCGACGACGGGGTACATCGGGATGCAGCTCGCCGTGCGCAGCAACGTTCGGGTGGCGGCGGCGGCCCGGGCGGGGACGGCGCCGGTCCCGGCCGCCGAGTCCTGGGAAGGACCGACGGCGGCATCGATCGTGCGAAGGGTGTCGCACCGCGCGATGCGGATCGCCTTCCGTACCGGCGGGGTGGTGGGGATGTTCACCGTGGGGCTGGGCCTCATGGGGGCGGCGACGGTGGTGCTGATCTACCAGGCGAACGCACCGAAGGTGCTGGAGGGCTTCGGCTTTGGTGCGGCGTTGCTGGCGATGTTCATGCGGGTGGGCGGTGGGATCTTCACCAAGGCCGCGGACGTGGGCGCGGACCTGGTGGGCAAGGTCGAGCAGGGAATCCCCGAGGACGATCCCCGCAACGCGGCGACGATCGCCGACAACGTGGGCGACAACGTGGGCGACTGCGCGGGGATGGCGGCCGACCTGTTCGAGTCCTACGCCGTGACCCTGGTCGCCGCGCTGATCCTGGGCAGAGCCGCCTTCGGTGACAACGGGCTGACCTTCCCGCTGGTGGTACCCGCCATCGGGGTGCTCACGGCGGTCCTGGGCATCGAGATGGTCTCCCCGCGGCCCACGGACCGCAGCGGGATGACCGCGATCAACCGCGGCTTCTTCGCCTCCGCCGTGGTGTCCCTCGTCCTGGTGGCCGGCGCGGTCTTCGCGTTCCTCCCGGCCAGCTTCTCCGGTCTGCACGGGGTGTCCGCCGAGATCACCCGGCACGCGGGCAGCCCGCGGGTGTTCGCCCTGGCCGCGGTGGCCATCGGGATCGTGCTGGCCGCCGTCATCCAGCAACTGACCGGCTACTTCACCGAGACCACCCGCCGCCCGGTACGGGACGTGGGCAAGACCTCGCTGACCGGGCCGGCCACCGTGGTGCTCTCCGGCGTCGCGCTCGGCCTGGAGGCGGCCGTCTACTCCGCCGTGGCCATCGGAGCCGCCGTCTACGGCGCCTTCCTGCTCGGCGGCGGCTCGCTGATCCTGTCCCTGTTCGCGGTCGCGCTGGCCGGGACCGGACTGCTGACCACCGTCGGTGTGATCGTCGCGATGGACACCTTCGGCCCGGTCTCCGACAACGCCCAGGGCATCGCGGAGATGTCCGGGGACATCACCGGCGCCGGCGCCCAGGTGCTCACCGAACTGGACGCCGTCGGCAACACCACCAAGGCGATCACCAAGGGCATCGCCATCGCCACCGCGGTGCTCGCCGCCACCGCGCTGTTCGGTTCCTACACCGACACCATCGCGACCGCCGAGGAACAGATCGGCCCGGCCGCCCACGGTTCGAGCCTGAGCCTGGCCATCGACCAGCCCGACAACCTGGTCGGCCTGCTGGCCGGCGCCGCCGTCGTCTTCCTGTTCTCCGGTCTGGCGATCAACGCCGTCTCGCGCTCCGCCGGCTCGGTCGTCTTCGAGGTCCGGCGCCAGTTCCGGACCCGGCCCGGCATCATGGACGGCACCGAGCGGCCCGAGTACGGCCGGGTGGTGGACATCTGCACCCGCGACGCGCTGCGCGAACTGGTCACCCCGGGCCTGCTCGCCGTGCTGACCCCGATCGCCCTCGGCTTCCTGCTCGGCGTCGGCCCACTGGGCTCCTACCTGGCCGGAGCGATCGGCGCGGGCACCCTGATGGCCGTCTTCCTGGCCACCTCGGGCGGCGCCTGGGACAACGCCAAGAAGCTGGTCGAGGACGGTCACCACGGCGGCAAGGGCAGCCCCGCGCACGAAGCCACCGTCATCGGCGACACCGTGGGCGATCCCTTCAAGGACACCGCCGGACCGGCCATCAACCCGCTTCTGAAGGTGATGAACCTGGTCTCCCTCCTGGTGGCGCCGGCGATCGTCAAACTCAGCTTCGGCCCGCATGCCAACCTGGGCCTCCGGCTGGCCATCGCGCTGCTGGCGCTGGCCGTCGTCGTCCTCGCCGTGTGGATCTCCAAGCGCCGGGGCATCACCGTCGGCGCCGACGAAACGCCCACCGACGACACCCCCGCACCGGAGGAGCCGGCACCCGTCCGGTGAGGCGCCCGACCGCACCGACCGTGCCTCAGACCTTCGCGCCGTCCTCGGAACGAACGTGCGCCGGAAGGCCGTTGGCGAGGTCCTCGACCAGCAGGCGCCAGGCGACGGCGTCCGCCGCGGTGCGGAGCTCGGGGCTGCGCGGGCGGCCGGCGTCGGCGTCCAGGCGGTCGTTGAGCCAGCCCGACCAGGCGCGGCCGAGGGCCTGCACCTCACGGGCGCCGGCCTCGGTGTGGGTGAACCGGTCGCCGTCGCGGGTGAGGTAGCCCTCGGCGGTCATCCGGTCGAAGACGGGCTCCAGCACCTCGGGCGGCACCCGCTTGCGGGCGGCGATCAGGTCGAGGGAGGCGTGCCCGAGGGCCCTGGTGTGGCCGGCCACCTCCATCAGGGCCCAGGCCCCGGCGAGGTCCACCCGGGTGTCGGCGTCGCCGACGATGGTCCGTACGGTGTCCAGGTCCACGCCGCGCACGATCGTGCAGACCGCGTACTCCAGGTGCGGGTCGGAGTCGCTGGTGGTCGGCTGGGCGAAGCCCTCACCCATGTCGGTGGAGCCGGCCCGGGCGGTGTCGCGCAGCTGCACCTGCTTGAGGAAGAGCGCGACCACGAAGCCGACGAGGGCCACCGGGATCGACCACAGGTACACGGTGTGCAGGGCGTCGGAGTACCCCTGGATGATCGGCGCGGCCTGGGCGGCGGGGAGCCGGTGCAGGCCGTGCGGGCTCTCGGCGGCGCCGGCGAGCACGGCCGGGTCGACGCCGGTGAGCCGGGCGGCGGAGGCGATGCCCTTGGTCAGTTCGGTGGTGAGGCTGTTGGCGTAGACGGTGCCGAACACGGCGGTGCCGAAGGAGCTGCCGATGGTGCGGAAGAAGGTCACCCCGGAGGTGGCGGTGCCGAGGTCCGCGTAGTCGACGGTGTTCTGCACGGCGATGGTCAGTACCTGCATGCTCAGCCCGATGCCGACGCCGAGCACGAACATGTAGAGTGAGGCCAGCGCGATTCCGGTGCCGGGTTGGAGCCGGGAGAGCAGGTAGAGGCCGAGGGCCATCACCAGGGTGCCGACGATCGGGAACATCCGGTACCGGCCGGTCCTGCTGACCGCGTTGCCGCTGGCGATCGAGGCGATCAGCAGGCCGATCACCATCGGCAGCATCCGCACGCCGGAGACCGTCGCCGAGTCGCCGTCCACGTACTGCAGGAAGGTCGGCAGGAAGGTGAGCGCGCCGAGCATCGCGAAGCCGACGACGAAGCTGAGCACCGAGCAGACCGCGAACACCGGGTTGCGGAACAGCCGCATCGGCAGCATCGGTTCGACCGCCCGGGTCTCCACCCAGCAGAACAGCCCGAGCGCCACCGCGCCGCCCGCGAACAGGGCGATGATCACCCCGGAACCCCAGGCGTACTGGTTGCCGCCCCAACTGGTCGCCAGGATCAGGGCGCTGGCGCCGACCGAGACCAGCGCGATCCCCAGGTAGTCGATCACCGGACGCACCGCCGAGCGCACCGACGGGATGGTCCGGGCGGCCGCGGCCACCACCAGGACGGCGATCGGCACGTTGACGTAGAACGCCCAGCGCCAGGACAGGTGGTCGGTGAACAGCCCGCCCAGCAGCGGCCCGATCACCGTGGCCACACCGAACACCGCGCCGATCGCGCCCTGGTACTTGCCGCGCTCGCGCAGCGGGATGACGTCCGCGATCAGCGCCATGGCCGTTACCATCAGCCCGCCCGCGCCGATGCCCTGCACCGCCCGCCAGGCGATCAGTAGGACCATGTCGGTGGCCAGGCCGCACAGGAACGAGCCGGTGATGAAGACGATCGCCGAGACCTGGAACAGCAGCTTGCGCCCGTACAGGTCGCCGAACTTGCCGGCCAGCACCGTGGCCACCGTCTCGGCCAGCAGATAGGCCGTCACCACCCAGGACATGTGCGCGGCCCCGCCGAGGTCCGCGACGATCGTGGGCAGCGCGGTGCCGACGATGGTCTGGTCCAGGGCGGCCAGCAGGATGCCGAGCACGATGGTGCCGAAGACGACGTTCCGCTGCCGTACGTCGAGCACCGGCGGGGCGGAGGGCTGGGTCTCGCTGGCGACAGTCATGCCGCCAGCCTCCGGCGGGTACGGGCCGGTCGCGATCCGGTTCGGCCGTACGGGTGAGTGGAGGCCCGCGCCCGGGCCCGGGTGGCGGCGCGGTGCGGGCCGGGCGACGATGGGCCGAGCCGGATCCCCCCGGACACCGGGAAGGGGCTCCCAATGATCGCCCAGTCCTCCCGCAACGCCGTGAACCCCGAGCCGCCCGGCGCCTCCGCCGCCGGCGGGCGGGCCGAGGCACGGCGCTGGCGGGCGCTCACGGTCTGCCTGGTCGCCGGGTTCATGACCCTGCTGGACGTCAGCATCGTGAACGTCGCCCTGCCGACTGTGCGGGCCGGGCTGCACATGTCCGACAGCGGCCTGCAGTGGGTGCTCAGCGGCTACGCGCTCGCCTTCGGCCTGGTGCTCGTCCCGGCCGGGCGGCTCGGCGACGCCCGCAGCCGACGGGCCGTCTTCCTGGCCGGGCTCGCCCTGTTCACCGCGGCCAGTGCCCTGGCCGGGGCGGCGCAGAACCAGGAGTGGCTCGTGCTGGCCCGGCTGTTCCAGGGCGCGGCCGGCGGTGTGCTGGTGCCGCAGGTGTCCGGCTTCATCCAGATCCTGTTCCAGGGCGCCGACCGTGGCCGGGCCTTCGGTGCGCTCGGCGCGACCATCGGGCTGTCCACCGCCGTCGGACCGCTGCTCGGCGGCCTGCTGATCCACCTGTTCGGCCCGCAGGACGGCTGGCGCTGGGTGTTCCTGGTCAACCTGCCGATCGGCGCCGCCGCGCTGCCGATCGGCTACCGGCTGCTCCCGGCCCCCGGCCCGACCGCAGGAGGGGCCGGGCACCGCGACTTCGACCCGGTCGGCGTGCTGCTGCTCGGCGCCGGGACGGTCGCGCTGCTGCTGCCCTTCGTCCAGGCGCAGCAGTGGCACGGTTCGGTGCGCTGGCTGCTGCTGCCGCTGGCGGCGGTGCTGCTGGCAGCCTTCGTCGGCTGGGAGCGGCACTACGCGCGGCGGTGCGAGCCCTTGGTGAGCATGGCGCTGTTCGCGGTGCGCCCGTACGCGGCGGGGGTGCTGCTGTCGCTGGTGTACTTCGCCGGGTTCACCGCGATCTTCTTCATCTTCACGCTCTACCTCCAGGTGGGCCTGCACTACTCGGCGCTGACGGCGGGCCTGGCGGTCACCCCCTTCGCGCTCGGCTCGGGGGTTTCGGCGGCGGTCGGCGGCCGGCTGGTGAGCCGGCTCGGGCGGCGGCTGGTGGTGGCGGGGCTGCTGCTGGTGCTGCTCGGCCTGCTGGCCTCGGCCCTGGCGGTGCAGCTGTGGTCGGGCCCCTTGGTGGGCTGGGCGACGGTCGGCCCGCTGCTGGTCGCCGGGGTGGGCAGCGGCCTGGTGATCTCTCCGAACCAGACCCTCACCCTCCAGTACGTCCCGCTCGCCCGCGCGGGCAGCGCGGGCGGTGTGCTGCAGACCGCCCAGCGGGTCGGCTCGGCGGTCGGCATCGGGGTGGTCGGCTCGGTCTTCTTCGCCCACGCCGGCGGCCGCCACCCGGACTGGGCGCTGGCCTTCCAACTGGGCGTCGCGGTGGCGGGGGGCCTGATCCTGATGGCGCTGCTGGTGGCGCTGGCGGACGAGGTGGCGGGCCGGCGGGCGTAGGGTCTGTCCCGGCTGTGTCGTGACGGCGAGGTTCGACCGGGCGGCGGTCGCGCGGTCAGTGGTCCCGGCGCTGGATCACCACCGTCGCGATGACCACCGAGGCGAGCGACCACACCGCGTAGGTGGTCCAGGAGCCCGCGACCGTGGCCGGGTAGTCGGTGGGCCGCAGGCCCGCCAGGGTGATGCGGGCCAGCCGCTGCCAGGCGGCGAAGGGCAGGGCGTGCAGCACGTCGGCGGTCCAGCGGTAGCGCTCGGTCACGAAGGACGGCAGGAAGAACAGCACCACCACGGTGCCCACCACCGACCCCGCGCTGTGCCGGATCAGGGTGCCGAGGCAGAGCCCGACCAGCGCGCACACCGGGGCGAACAGCGCGGCCGCCGCCACGTACCGCAGGGCCGTCGGGTCGGTGATGGACTGCCCGATGCCCCGGTCGGCCAGGATCGCCTGGGTGAGGCCGAAGGAGACGCCCGCAGTGACCACGCCGAAGCCGAGCATCACCGCGGTCAGCACGCCCGCCTTCGCGAGCAGCACCGCCCGGCGGTCGGGTACGGCGGCCAGCGTGGTGCGGATCAGCCCGGTCGCGTACTCGCCCGCGATGACGGTCGCGCCGAGGCCGCCCGCGATCAGCATCAGGATGTCGGCGGAGCCGGTGTGGAAGGAGTTGTTCAGTGCGACCTGGGCCATCACCGCCGGGTCGCCGTCGCCGGGCGCGTAGTGGTCGTGGGTGTACTGGGCGGCCTTGAGGTTGCCGGCGATGATGACGAGCGTGCCGAGGCCGAGCACCCAGGGGATCGAGCGCAGGGAGCGGAACTTGAGCCACTCGGCGCCGAGCAGGTCGCCGAAACGGGGGCGGGGGAGGGGAGTTGCGGTGCTCAACGGGGATCTCCGGCGAGGTACTCGACGCTGTCGGCGGTCAGTTCCATGAAGGCCTCCTCCAGGGAGGCGCCGCGGGCGGTCAGGGCGTACAACAACAGGCGCTGCTCCAGGGCGAGTTCGCCGATCCGTTCGGCGTCCAGGCCGGTCACGTCCAGGGTGTCGTCCGGGCCGGGCCGCACGGTGGCGCCGGCGGCACGCAAGACGGCGGCGAGCCGGTCGGGTTCGGCGGTGCGGACGGTGACTCCGGCCCGGCCCGCGCGGGCGGCGAACTCGGTGAGGCTCTCGTCGGCGATCAGCCGGCCGCGTCCGATCACCACCAGGTGGTCGGCGGTGTGCTCCATCTCCGCCATCATGTGGCTGGAGACGAACACCGTCCGCCCCTCCGTGGCGAGTCGGCGGAACAGCCGCCGCACCCAGAACACGCCCTCCGGGTCGAGTCCGTTGAGCGGTTCGTCGAAGAGCAGCACGGGCGGGTCGCCGAGCAGCGCGCCGGCGATGCCGAGGCGCTGCTTCATGCCCAGCGAGTAGCCGCCGATCCGCCGCCCGGCGGCCTCGGAGAGCCCGACCTCGGCCAGCACCTCCTGGACCCGCGCGGCCGGGATCGCGTTGCTGCGGGCCAGCGCCAGCAGATGGGCCGCCCCGGTGCGCCCGCCGTGCACGTCGCCCGCGTCCAGCAGAGCGCCGACCTCGCGCAGGCCGCGCGGCAGGCCGCGGAAGGCCTGGCCGCCGACGGTGGCGGTGCCGGAGGTGGGGTCGTTGAGGCCGAGGATCAGCCGCAGGGTGGTGGACTTGCCCGCGCCGTTGGGGCCGAGGAAGCCGGTGACCCGGCCGGGGCGGACGGTGAAGGTGAGGCGGTCGACGGCGGTCCGGCGGCCGTAGTGCTTCGTCAGCTCGGTGACTTCGATCATGGGTACCACGGTGCCGGGGGAGGCCCTGCCGCCACATCGGACCGGTGTCGACACCGCAGGTCACCCCCGGCCGTACAACCACGGTTGGATGACGGTGCCCACCCGCCTGGCTACGATCTCGATCATGCCCGCGACGCCAACGCCCCCGCTGTTCCGGCGTATCCCGCCCGAGGTCTGGGTCGCCCTCGCCTGGTGCGTGGCCGCCGGCTACCCCGCGGTGCTGCTCCGCGACACCGGGCGGCTGCACCACGGTGCCGCCGCGCACGGCGGCCTGCCGTTCACCCTGGCCGACACGGCGGTGGCCTTCGTCGGCGCCGCCCTGGTACGCCGGATGCCGATGCTCTCGGTCGCGATCCTGCTGATCGCCACCTGGACGGAGACCGACGGCTGGGCCGCCAAGAACCAAGTGCCCCCGGCCGCGCTGCTCGCCGTGGACGTCGCGCTGTTCCTGATCACCGCCAGGGGAACGCGCCGCGGCTCCCGCGCCGCCTTCGCACTGGTGATGACCTTCCTGGTGCTGCACATCGGCCTGGTGCGCGGCAACACCGTCGGCATCTTCACCGGCACCCACATCGGCTCGGCCGACGGCGCCGCGCTGCTCGCCCTGGTCGCCTGGCTGGCCGGGCGCTCGCTCCGGCAGAACCGGGAGCACGCCGAGGCGCTGAGCAGCCGGGCCGCCGCCGAGGCGGTCACCGCCGAACGGCTGCGGATCGCCCGGGAGATGCACGACACCGTCGCCCACAGCATCGGCATCGTCGCCCTGCAGGCGGGCGCCGCCCGCCGGGTGATCGACCGCCGGCCGGAGCGGGCCAAGCAGGCGCTGGGCGAGATCGAGGCCGCCGGACGGGAGACCCTGGCCGCGCTGCGCCGCATGCTGGTCGCTCTGCGCCAGGCCGACGGCGAGGTGTCGGACACCGCCCCGCAGGGCCTGGCCGACCTCGACCGGCTGGCCGAGACGACCACCGCCGCGGGCGTGCGGGTCGAGGTGCGACGCGACGGCCAACAGGCCCCGCTGCCACCGGAGATCGACCTCTCGGCGTTCCGGATCATCCAGGAGTCGGTCACCAACGTGGTCCGGCACGCCGAGGTCCGCGACTGCCTGGTGACCGTCGGCCGCACGGCGGGGGAGCTCTCAGTCGAGATCACCGACCGCGGTCGGGGCCACGGCGCCGCACCCGGCAGCGGCTTCGGCCTGGCCGGGCTGCGCGAGCGGGTCGCACTGCTGCACGGCGAGTTCGAGGCCGGGCCGCGCCCGGACGGCGGCTTCCGGGTCGCCGCCCGGCTGCCGATCCCCGAGGAGGAGACCGCATGATCCGCGTGGTGCTGGCCGACGACCAGCCGCTGGTACGGGCCGCCCTGGAGATGGTGATCACCGAGACGGCGGACGTCGAGGTGGTCGGCGAGGCCGGCGACGGCGCCGAGGCCGTCCGGCTGGCCGCCGAACTGCGGCCGGACGTCGTGGTGATGGACATCCGGATGCCCGGCACCGACGGCATCGAGGCCACCCGGCAGGTGACCGCCGCGGGCGGGCCGACCCGGGTGGTGGTGCTCACCACCTTCGACGAGGACGAGCACGTGTACGCGGCGCTGAGCGCCGGGGCGTCCGGCTTCCTGGTCAAGGACATGGCGCTGGACGACATCCTCGCCGCCGTCCGGGTGGTCGCCGCCGGGGACGCGCTGATCGCACCGAGCGTCACCCGACGGCTGATCGGGGCGTTCGCGGGCCGGCAGCCGACACCGGTCCCGGCACCGGTGTCGCGCCGGCTGGACGTGATCACCGACCGGGAGCGGGAGATCCTCACACTGGTCGGCCGGGGCCTGTCCAACACCGAGATCGCCGCCGAGCTGGTGCTCAGCATCGCCACCGTGAAGACCTACATGACCCGGCTGCTGGCCAAGCTGGACGCCCGCGACCGGGTGCAACTGGTCATCCTGGCCTACGAGGCGGGCCTGGTCTCCGTCCCCGGCTGACCAGGCCCACCTGCGTCAGTGCTTGATCGCCACGCCCGCGTACATCGCGATGTCCTGGTCGCGGACCACCGGGGCGTCGGCGTCCGGCCGCCAGTGGTGGACCAGGGTGACGCCCGGGTCGAGCAGCTCGTAGCCGTCGAAGAAGGCCTCCGTCTCGGCCTTGTCGCGGATCTGCAGCGGGATGCCGCGCGCGTTGTACTCCCGGCCGACGCCACCCACCCCGACCGGGTCGGTGTCGCCGGTGAACACCGTCAGGGCGAGGAAGCTGCCGGGCGCCAGCGCGTCCATGAAGCGGCGCACGATGCCCTGCGGGTCGTCCTCGTCCAGCACGAAGTGCACGATGGCGATCAGCGACAGCGCCACCGGCTGCGAGAGGTCGAGCACCTCGCGCAGCCGGGGGTTGTCGATGATCGACTCCGGGTCGCGGAAGTCGGCGTCCACGTAACAGGTGCGGCCCTCGGGCGTGCTGGACATCAGGGCCCGCGCGTGGGTCAGCACGATCGGGTCGTTGTCCACGTACGCGACCCGGGTCCCCGGGGCGATCGCCTGGGCGATCTCGTGCACATTGGGCGAGGTGGGGATGCCGGTGCCGATGTCCAGGAACTGCCGCACCCCGTACTGCTCGGTGAGGTGGCGCACCGAGCGCTGCATGAAGTCGCGGGTGGTGCGCATCGAGACCGGCAGCGACGGCCAGGCCCGCACCGAGGCGTGCGCGGCGACCCGGTCCGCCTCGAAGTTGGTCTTGCCGCCGATGAGGTAGTCGTACACCCGCGCGGAGTGCGGTACGTCCATCCGCAGGTCCACCGAGGGGTAGTCCTGCCGTGGTTCCTGCTGCGGTCCCTGCTGTGATTCCTGCTGGGCCCGGACCTCGTTCGCCATGCTCGCCTTCCCGTTGCCGCTGGGCATCCGTCACCGGCCGCCACGACGGCGGTCCTCGGTGCGCATGGTAACGGTCGTCCAGTAGGACGAGATGACGAATCCTCAGGTCTGGGCCTCCGGACTCCCTGCCTCGATCCCGACCGCCTGACGGGGGAGCGCCCCGGACCCGGCCCGCCCGCCGTGCCCCGCCGCCAGCTCCACCGCCGCACCGATCCAGGCCGCACCGAAGGCCCAGGTCGCCACCCACTCGCACAGGTACATCGGCCGCACCGCCCAGTCCGCCCCGAACCCGGACAGCCCGCAGACGGCCGCGGCCAACAGCGCGACCAGGATCAGCACCCCCGCCGCCAGGTAGGCCGCGCCGACCCGGGCCGGCTGCGCCGAGCGCGGATTGCGGAAGGAGTAGAGGCAGAACAGCGCCAGCATCACGAACAGCAGTGAGGCGAAGACCAGATGGAACACCCCGACCACCCGCTGCACCTCCGTCGGGTCCCCCGGCGCCGTCGGGCACAGCGCGACCAAGAGGGCGAACACCCCGGCCGCCGTGCTCCACCGGTCGTCCCGCCGGTCGAAGCGGTAGCAGATCAGGAACACCCCGAGCGCGCACAGCGCCCCGACGAGGACGTTCCGCGTCCCGGTGTAGTACGCGGCGCTCATCGAGGCCGGCCAGAAGCCGTCCGTGCCGCGGCCCATGACCTCGTCGGCCAGCCAGTTGCCGACCGGCAGCGCCGGTGGCAGCAGGACGCCGATCGCCCCGACGCCGAAGCGCAGGAAGCTGACTGTCCGTTCGTCCTGGATGTTTTGCTGCTGTGCTGAGTCGGGGGTTCTCTCGCTGCGCAGGTCGTCACTCATGGACGCCTCCTCGCCTACCGTACGGGCAGCCGTGGCCCGCGGATCGTCCGGCCGCTGGGGAATCACATGGGGCGGTGTCGACGGGGCGCCGCCGCACGGAAGCGGCCGTCAACTGGTGTACCCGCAAAGGAGATCGACCCACCACCGAATCGGGTGGTTTACCGGGCGGCGGGGCCCGTTAGCATTCCCCGGTGACCAGCATCGACGCGATCTCCCTGCACGATCCGGACCCCACCGCCACCCTGTGGCAGCACGACGCCGACGAACTCGCCCGCTACGTCGCCGATCCGGCGAACGAGTGGTTCCGCCGTCTGGCCTGCGCCGTGGCCCTGGCGGGACGGGTGCCCGAGGAGCACGTACCCGCGCTGATCGCCCGGATCCAGGACGTCGAGGAGGACGCCGAGGTGCGGGTCCCCCTGCTCGACGCGCTGGGCGACCGCGCCGAACTCCTGCCGTGGCTACGGCAGCCGGAGCGGAAGGAGGAGGACGACGACTTCGGTCTGCACGAGGCCTTCCTCAAGGCGCGCGGCCGGCTCGGCGACCGCACCGCGACGGCCGACCTCGCCGTCCGGGCCGCCAAGCCGTGGGACGTCCAGCGCGGTGCGGGTGAGGCCGGACTGAACGCGCTGGCCGACCGGTACGGCCTCCCGGCGGTCCTGGAGGACCTCGGTGAGGCCCGGCCCGAGGACCGGTTGGCCCGCGACCTGCTACGCCACCGGGCCGGCCAGGACATCACGGCCTCCCTCGCCGACCCGGACCGCATGGTCGCCCACCAGGCCCACCTGCTGGCCACCGACCCGGCCCGGCTGCGCGCCTACCTCGCCGGGCGGCCGCCGGTCGAGGCGGCGCTGTGGGCGGTCTGCGCCCTGCACCGGCTCACCGGCGACGCCGAGGAGACGGCGGACCGGTACGCCCGCCTCGGCCGCCCCCGGGTCGAGGTCCCCGGCCTGCCCGAGCAGGTCCGCCGGGCGATCGTGCACGAGTACGCGGCGGCGAGCGAGCGCGGCACCGACCCGCGCTGGCGCCTTGAGGCGATCTGTGCCGAGCCGCCCGCCCCGGTCGATGTGGACGGTCAACTGCGCCGCGCCACCGAGGCGTTGGGCGGCGCGGGGATCGCCTTCGAGGCCCCGGTCGACGCGTTCGAGCACGAGGGGACCGGCAGTGGCACATACCACGCGATCCGGCTCGGCGAGGGCGGCACCGTCCGCGTCAGCACGCTCGGCCCGTTCGTCGGCACCCTCGGGGAGTGGGACCGCACCCTGGACGACGACTCGCCGGCCCGTACCGCCCTGGAGCAGGCCGGCTTCCACTGGGTGGACCGCGCCACCGTGAACCGCATCGTCACGGACCTGTGCGTCTACTGGTTCGGTAGGCGCCTTCCGTTGCACGTCGGCACCCTGCTGTACTTCTGGCAGGACTGACCGGCCCTCACAGCGCCGCCTCGGCGCCGGGGTCGAGCACGAACTCGGCGTCGTCCGCGTCGTAGTCGTACAGCTCGCCGTAGCGGCCCCAGTCGATCGCGGTCTCCAGCTGGCGGCGGGCGTCCTCGGTGTCGAAGCCGGCCCGCAGCAGGTCCAGGAAGAGGTCCTCGCGCAGCTTGTGGTTCTCGGTGGCGGCCAGGGACTGGACGATGGCGCGCACCAGCGGCGCGCGGCGGGCGGCGTTGCGGGCGAAGAGCTGCTTGCTGGTGAGGATGTCGGCGTCGGCGAACTCGCGGCCGGCCGGGGTGATGGCGAAGCGGCCGTCGGTGGTGCGGGCGAGGTCCAGCAGGACGGCGGCGTCGACCAGCGGGAGCAGGTCGTCGACCTCGAAGTTCAGCTCGTCGGCGATCTCGGCCAGGCCCTCCTCGCCGCCCATGGCCAGCAGGATCTCCAGCAGACCGGCCAGCCCGCCGACGGTGGCGGGCGGCAGCGGGGTGGTGATCGGGGTGGCGGCCTGCCGGGCGGCGGGTTCGGCGGCGGGCTGCTCCTCGCGGCCGGTAAGGATGCCGTAGACGGTGTCGACCAGGGCCTCGAACTGGGCGGTGCGCCGGTCGCGCGGGCGGGGCAGGTCGACGGTCAGTTCGGACCGGATCCGGCCGGGGTTGGAGGACAGCACCAGGATCCGGTCGGCCAGCAGCACGGCTTCCTCGATGTTGTGGGTGACGATCAGGATCGACTTGACCGGCGCCTCGTGCCCTTCCCACAGGCCCACCAGCTCGTTGCGCAGGTTCTCGGCGGTCAGCACGTCCAGCGCGGAGAAGGGCTCGTCCATGAACAGCGCGTCCGGCTCCACCACCAGAGCCCGGGCGAAGCCGACCCGCTGGCGCATCCCGCCGGACAGCTCCTTGGGGTAGGCGCCCTCGAAGCCGTCCAGACCGATCAGGTCGATCGCCCGCAGCGCCCGCTCGCGCCGCTCCGTCTCCTCCACTCCGCGCGCCTGCAGGCTCAGCTCGACGTTCTGCTGGACGGTCAGCCAGGGCAGCAGGGCGAAGGACTGGAACACCATCGCCACCCCCGGGCTGGCAGCCCGCAGCGGGGTGCCCCGGTAGGTGACCGTGCCGGAGGAGGGCGCGATCAGCCCGGCCAGGCAGCGCAGCAGGGTGGACTTGCCGGAGCCGGACTTGCCGAGCAGGGCGACGATCTCGCCCTCGGCCAGGTGCAGGCTGATGTCGTCGAGCACCGGCAGCGCCCGGCCGTCCGGGGTGGTGAAGGTCTTGGTCACGTCGGTGGCCTGGACGATCGTGGTGCGGGAGGCGGTGGTCATCGCGGACGGGCTCCTCGGCAGCGGGTGCAGCGGGTCGTCAGAGGGCGTAGCGGGTCTCGGAGAGCCGGTAGAGGCGGCGCCACAGCAGGCGGTTGAGCGCGACCACGTAGACGCTCATCACGCTCACCCCGACCAGGATCTTGGGGAAGGCGCCGGTGCCGGTGGCGTCGGTGATGTAGGCGCCCAGCCCGGTGGCGGTGAGGTGGTGCGAGCCGTAGTCGACCACCTCGGCGACGATCGAGGCGTTCCAGGCGCCGCCGGCCGCGGTGATGCCGCCGGTGACGTAGTACGGGAAGACCGCCGGGAGGATGAAGGCGCGCCAGCGCAGTCGGCCCCTGACCTGGAAGCCGGTCATCGCCTCGCGCAGGTCGCTGGGGATCGCGGAGGCCCCGGCGATCACGTTGAACAGGATGTACCACTGCGCGCCGAGGGCCATCAGCAGCACCGAGCCGATGTTCAGCGAGATCCCGAGGGCGACGAAGGCCGCGGTGGCGAAGGGGAACAGCAGGTTCGCCGGGAAGCTGGCCAGCACCTGCACCACCGGCTGGGCGAAGCGGGTGACCTTCGGGTCCATCCCGATCCAGACCCCGACCGGCACCCACACCACGGTCGCCGCCACCATCAGCACCAGCACCCGGGCGAAGGTGGCCGCACCGAGCGCGAAGGCGTGGCCGAACTCGCCGAGGCCGACCGTGTCGTTGACGTAGTCGAAGGCCTTCCAGGCGCCGAAGACCACGACCGCGGCCACCGCTCCGGCGAAGAACACGTCCCCGGTGCGCTCCCTGGAGACGGGGCGGGCGAGCGGGTGCTCGGCCAGGCCGAAGACCCGCGTGCCCCGGTCCAGCGCGAGCCCGAGCGGGCGCAGCGGCCGGGCGGCCAGCTCCGGCAGGCTGGAGCGGCGCAGCAGGTCGAGGACGACGCTGCGCGGCCGGTCGGCGGACTCCGTCTCCTCCACCCGGAACCGCTCCGACCAGGCCGTCATCGGCCGCCAGAACAGCACGTTGACGGCGATCACCATGACGACCATCACGCCGATCGCGATGCCGACCTGCCCGAGGTCCCCGTTGCCGATGGCGGTGGCCGCGTAGGAGCCGACGCCGGGCAGCGCGTAGCGGTGGTTGAGCACGCTGATGGACTCGGAGGCGGCGAGGAAGAACCAGGCGCCGCCGAAGCTCATCATCCCGTTCCAGACCAGCGGGATCATGCCGCTGGGCACGTCGAGGCGCCAGAACCGCTGCCACTTGGTCAGTCGCATCACCCGGGCGGCCTCGTCCAGTTCGCGCGGCTGGCTGACCAGCGAGTAGTAGAACGCGAAGGTCATGTTCCAGGCCATCGAGGTGAAGATCGCGAAGATCGACGCGCATTCGAGGCCGAGCGTGGAGCCGGGGAAGAGGTTGATGAAGGCGGTGACGGTGATCGACAGGAAGCCGAGGATGGGCACCGACTGGAGGATGTCGAGGACCGGCAGCAGCACCTTCTCCGCCCGTCGCAGCCGGGCCGCGGCGGTGGCGTAGGCGAAGGTGAAGAGCACCGAGGCGACCAGCGCGACGAACATCCGCAGCAGTGAACGCACCGCGTAGAACGGCAGGTTGGACGGATCGGTGGACACGGTGGCGGGGGCCTGCTCGGGCAGGAACGGCGCGTTCAGCGAGGGGGCGAGCCGCAGCAGCCCGTACAGCAGCGCCACCAGCGCGGCGCCGACCAGGAGGTCCACCCAGCGCTGCTCGGGGCGGCGCCACACGCCGCGCGAGGGGAAACCGCCGTCGCCGCCGGCCACTCGCACCACCGCCCGTCCGCCGATCGCCGCCCTGGGGCCGACCGCACCGGCCCGACCGCGCACCAGCCTGATCGCAGAGGGACGGGCCCGCCACCGGAGGCGGCCCTACGGGTGCCTCCGGTGGCGGGGTCCGGGCGGGTCAGGGCGGGGCTGACCGGCCGCGCCGTCAGTGGGTGGGGCTGCCGGTGCGGGCGATCAGCGTGTTCAACAGGGCGGCCCCGCGCTCGGCGTCGTCGACGCTGATCGCGAAGTCCTTCCCGCGCTTGGTGCGGACCACCAGGCACTCGCCCCGGCGCAGGAACACGGTGGTGCCCCGATGGTTGGCGCGGTAGCCCCAGCCGCCGGCCGCGCGGGCGGTGAGCCGCTCGACCCGGGCCGAGACGAGCTCGGCGGGGGAGAGCTTCCGGGCGGGCCAGCCGAACGGGCCGAAGCCGACGTGCAGTCCCTCGTCGGTCACCCGGACCCGCACCGAGGAGCAGAGCAGGAGGACGACCGAGGAGAGGGCGAGGATGACGACGGTCACCCAGTCGGGCTCCGCCAGCCCGCCCACGGCGACCAGTACGGCCGTCATCGGGATCAGCGCCGTGACGGCGGCGAGCAGCTGCAGCCACGGGTTGGCGGCCTGGGAGAGCCAGGCCGTTCGCTCGCCGGCCCTCAGTTCCAGCACCGGCGTGCCGGGCCGGGCCGGGGCGGTGGCGCCCGGGCGGGTGGCCAGCCAGGACAGCACACCGGCCAGGCCCGCCGCCACGACGATCACGACCACCTCGATGCCCATCGGCGCGGCGTCCTGCCAGCGGGCACGGTCCAGGTTGGCGCGCACGATGGAGGTCTGCGCGCCCGTCAGCAGCACCCCGGTGAAGGCCAGCACCGGCCCGGCCCACTGGCGGGCCGGGTCGGGCCGGAACCGGACGGCCACGGCGAACCCGAGCGCCACCAGGAGCCAGACGCCGGCCGGGAAGAGTGCCGCCGCCGTCACCGACATCGAACCGTCCGGGTCGCGCCCGTTCCAGTGGGTCGCCACCTGCGCCGGCAGCCGGTCGCGTGCGGCCAGCGGCAGTACGATCAGCAGCGCCGGCACACCGAGCGTCCAGGCCACCGCCCCCAAGAGCGCCCCCCGGCGTACCGGCCGGCTTGAGACGGGCTCTCCCACGGGCTCTTCGTCCCTCACGACATCCCCCTGATCAGATCCACGAGATCGTTCCTGCTGTAGCCGGCCCGGGCCGCGTCCGCGATCAACTGCCGTACCCGGTCCACCAGTTCGGCGCGCGTTCCGGCGTCCGCGGCGACCGTGATGCCACGGCCCCGGCGGAACTCCAGCACCCCCTCGTCGCGCAGCGCGCGCAGCCCGCGCAGCACGGTGTTGGTGTTGACGCCGAGGGCCCGGGAGAGCTCCCGGGCGGGCGGCAGTTTGTCGCCGGGGGCGCACTCGCCCTCCGCGACGGCCCGTCGGATCGCGCCCGCCACCTGCTCGTGCAGCGGGCGGGCGTCGCCAAGGTCCAGCTTCAGCAACATGGTGCTACTGACGATAGCACCATCCAGATCTGGTGCGTACGGGCGGTCCACGGCCGACCATGGACCTGGAGGCGGTGCGGTGAGCGGACGGCTGCGGGTGTTTCTGGGGGCGGCGCCGGGGGTCGGGAAGACGTACGCCATGCTCGCCGAGGGGCGGCGGCTGCGCGACGACGAGGGCCTGGACGTCGTGGTCGGCCTGGTCGAGACGTACGGCCGCCGGGGCACCGAACAGCAGCTCGGCGACCTGCCGGTGCTGCCCCGCCGGACCGTCCACTACCGGGGCGCCCGGTTCACCGAACTCGACACGGCCGCCCTGCTCGCCCGCCGCCCCGCACTCGCCCTGGTCGACGAACTCGCCCACAGCAACGCCCCCGGCACCGGCAACCCCAAGCGCTGGCAGGACGTCCGCCAGCTCCTCGACGCCGGCATCGACGTCGCCACCACCGTCAACATCCAGCACCTGGAGAGCCTCAACGACGTCGTCGAGCAGATCACCGGCGTCGCCCAGCGCGAACGGATCCCCGACCAGGTGGTCCGCGCCGCCGACCGGATCGAACTGGTCGACCTCAGCCCCGAGGCCCTGCGCACCCGGATGGCCCAGGGCGGGATCTACCCGCCCGACCGGGTCGACATCGCCCTCGACCACTACTTCCGGGCCGGCAACCTCGGCGCCCTACGCGAACTCGCCCTGCTCTGGCTGGCCGACCGGGTCGAGGAGGAACTCGCCGACTACCGCGCCCGGCACGGCATCCGTGCCCCCTGGGAGACCAAGGAGCGCATCGTCGTCGCCCTCAACGGCGCCCCGCAGGGCGAGCACCTGATCCGCCGCGGCGCCCGCACCGCCACCCGGGTGCACGGCGACCTGATCGGCGTCCACATCCGCCCCGACGACGGCACCACCACCCACGAGCCGCCCGGCCTGGCCGCGCAGCGCGCCCTGCTGCACGAACTCCACGGCAGCTACGTCGAGGTCAACGCCGGGGACGTCGCCGGCGCCCTGGTGGACTTCGCCCACGCCGAGAGCGCCACCCAGATCCTGCTCGGCCCCACCAGCCGCAGCCGGCCGCGCGAACTGCTCTCCGGCTCCGTCATCAACCGGGTGATCCGCCTGGCCGGCCCGATCGACGTCCGGGTGCTGCCCCCGCCCGAACCCGGACTGCTGGCCGTCCCACCCGCCCCCAGGCGCCGCCGCCCGGCCGCCGTACCGCTGCCCCGGCGCCGGCTCGCCTGGCTGCTCGGCCCGGCCACCGCCGTCGCCCTCGCCTGGACGCTCTCCCCGCTGCGCGGCTCGCTCGCGCTCGGCGGCGTGCTGCTCTGCCTGCTGCTCGCCGTCGCCGCCACCGCCCGGCTCGGCGGCCTGCTGCCCGCCGCCGGCACCACCGTCGCCGGGGCGCTCGCCGCCGACTGGTTCTTCACCACGCCCTGGCACAGCCTCACCGTCCAACGCGGCGCCGACCTCGCCGTGCTCCTGCTCTTCCTCGCCGTCGCGGGGATCATCGCTCACCTGATCGACGGCCTCGCCCGCCGCTCCCAACAGGCCGACCGGGCCCGCGCCGAGGCCGCCGTCCTCGCCCACCTGGCGGGCGAGACCGTCGAATCCGGTGCCCGGGCGCTGCCCGACCTGGTCGCCGAACTGCGCCAGGTCTTCGGCCTGGACGGCGCCGTCGTGCTGGTCCGCACCGGGCAGTTCTGGCAGCCCGCCGCCGCCTCCGGCGCCGGCTACCCGCTGCGCCCCGACGAGGCCTCACTCGCCGTCGAGCTCGGCCCCGACACCGTCCTCGCACTGCGCGGACCGGCACTCAGCGAGGAGGACACCCGGCTGCTGGGCCCGTACGTCACCCAGCTGCGGCTGGCCCGCGACCGCGAGCGGCTCGCCGCCCAGGCCGCCGCGGCCGAGACCCTCGCCCACACCGACGCCCTGCACACCGCCCTGCTGGAGGCGGTCGGCCAGGACCTGCGCGCCCCGCTGGCCGCGCTGCGCCGGGACGCCGCCGAACTGCGGGCCCCGCAGCGGCGGCGGATCGACGCCGAGGTACGGCGGATGGAGCGGCTGGTCGCCAACCTGCTGGACCTCAGCCGGCTGCGGGCCGGGGAGATCCCGGTGGTACTGCGGCCCACCGCGCTGCGCCCGGTGGTGGCGGCCGCGCTCTCCGGCGCGGGCTTGCACGGGAACGGCGAGGTCCGGCTCGCCCTGGGCGACGGGCTGCCGCCGGTGCTCGCCGACCCGGGCCTGCTGGAGCGCGCCGTCGCCGACGTGCTGGCCGTGGCCGGGCGCCCGGCCACGGTGGACGCGGGCACCGTGGCGGGCCGCGTCCACCTGCGGGTGAGCGCCCCGGGCGGGGCCGAGCCGGTCGGGCTCACCGTTGCCCGGGGCTTCGTGGAGGCGATGAACGGCGAGCTCACCGTCGAACCGGCCGCCGGCGGCGGGACGGCCTACCTGCTCGACCTGCCGTGCGCGGCCTAGCCGTATCGGTCACTTCGGCGCCGTCGCGCAGCCGGGTGGTGGCGGCGGGGAGGCGGCCCAGCCCGCCGGGTAGGCCGAACGGGTGAGGGTGGGCCGGGCGTCCGTCCGCGTATGGAGTGCGTTGGGAATGGTGTTCGGGCCGTCAGGGAGCCGTCAAGAACGGCTGGTCGGCGCCCGGACGGCGGTTGGGTGGAGAGCGACGGACGACGCGACCAGACGAGGACGGATCATGCACGGCAACGGTCGGCACCAGGACAGCGCGGGCCCCAGGGTGGTGGTCGGCGTCAGCGGGTCGCTCGGAAGCCTCGCGGCACTGCACCGCGCCGCCGCCGAGGCCCGCGAGCGCGGCGCCGTCCTGGTGCCGGTACTCGCCTGGGAGCCGCCCGGCGGCGAGCTCGGCTACCGCCGCTCGCCCTGCCCGCCGCTGCTGTCCGCCGTACGGGAGGCCGCCGAGCAGCGGGTGAACGAGGCGCTGGGCGCGGCCTTCGGCGGGGCCGACCCTGGCGTGCCGATCCGGCCGGTGGTGATCCGCGGCGAGTCCGGGCCCGCCCTGGTGCACGTCGCCGACCGGGCCGACGACCTTCTGGTGCTCGGGCGGAGCGGCGGCCTGCTCCGCCGCGGACTGCGGCGCTCGGTGTCCGCGTACTGCGCGAAGGAGGCCGGCTGCCCGGTGCTGACCGTCCCGGTGCCCGAGCTGCTGCACGACCTGGAGGCCCTCCACCGTCGCACCCGCTGGCATCTGCCGGTCGGCCCCGCGCCCGAACTGGTCGCGGCGAAGGGATAGTCCGCGGTGCGGATGTACTCGGCGCGCCCCGGCGGCACCCGCTACCACCCGGTGCTGGACCGCCTCTCGACGGGCGCCTCGGGCGCCGTCGCCCTGCTCGGCGGTGGCCTGCTCGCCCTCGGCTTGCGCGGGCTCGGCCAACTGCACTCCGGCTGGCTCGCCCTCGTCGCCTACCTGGCGCTGTGCGGCCTGGTCGGCGGCTTCGCCCGCCCGCGGGCCGCGCCGCTGATCGGCCTGGCCGCCTGGCTGTGCTGCAACGCCTTCACCGAACACCGGCACGCCGAACTCGGCTGGTCCGGGCCCTGGCCGGAGGCCCGGCACTTCGCGGTGTTCACCGCCACCGCCCTGCTGGTCTCCCTGCCCACGGCCCTGCCCCGCCGGACGGTGCGGGCGACGCCGGTGCGCCTGGACCGTCCGGTCTGAGGCGCCCCCCGAGGACGGTCCGCCCGCGCGGGCGGACCGCGCCGGATCCCGGGGCTCCGGCCGGTACTCCGGAGCTCTCGGCGACCGGTGCAGAACAGGTGAGGCGCCCCCGGCGCCTCCCGGTGGAGTGGCCGCCGTTCGGACAGCGGGTCCGCCGCCCGCAGCGGCCACTCCATCAAAACCGTCAGCCCTTCCGGCGGCGGGGGAGTGGAGGTGCCACCCCGAGCGCCCCGCAGGCGGGTTCGCACGGCAGGAAGGCGGCCGGGTGCCAACCGCCTTACGGGAGCGAGCCGTTGCGGATCGGCGGCGCCGTACCCCAGAGCGTCAGGGTGGTCACGCCCGCACCGGCCGGCCCGACGAGTACGCCCGGGAGCGGCTTCTCGCGATGCTCCGTCAGGGACACTGCCCAGCAAGCGAGTTGGGGGCCCGGGCGGGGTGGCCGGGATAAGGGCGCGCAGAATGTCCGTATGCGGATGACGAACACGCCGAACACGCCGAACACGCCGAACACGCCTGACGCGCGGAGCACGCCGATCGCGCCGGTCACGCCGAGGGCGGTGACGGTCGAGGACGCCGGGCCGATGGCCGAAGTACTGGCGCGGGCCTTCGGGGACGACCCGATGATGTGCTGGTTATTCCCCGAGGGCGCCACCCGCCCGGCCGCGCTGGGCGGTTACTTCACCACGCTGCTCACCCGGCAGTACCTGCCGCACGGGGTGTGCGAGCGCACCGAGGACGCCGCCGCGTTCTGGGTGCCACCGGAGGCGCAGGACAAGGCCGTCCCGGAGGCGGAGACGATCCGGGAGCTGACCGGGCTGCTCGGCGAGCGGGCCGAGCCGTTCCGGCGCTCCGTCGAAGCGGCCGCCGCGAACGCGCCGCAGGAGCCGCACTGGTACCTGGCGGTGCTCGGCGCCGACCCCGTCGCCCAGGGGCGGGGGCAGGGATCCGCCCTGCTGCGCGCCGGGCTGGCGCGGGCCGACGAGGCGGGGCTGCCGGTCTACCTGGAGTCCTCCAAGGAGGCGAACCTCGCCGTGTACGGGCACTTCGGCTTCGAGGTGCTGGAGGAGATCCGGCTGCCGGGGAACGGGCCGATGCTGTGGGCGATGCGACGCGCTCCGCGCGACCCGGCGGACGGGTAGCCCCGATGTCAGTCGTCGGCGGGGAGTTCGGTCGGGACGGCGATGACGTCGACCAGTGCCTCGCCGCGCAGGACGGTGAGCGGGATCGGGCGGCCGATGGCGTCGGCGAGCATCAGGCGCTGGAGGGACTGGGCGCTGCCCATGGGCTCGGCGGCGGCGGTGAGCAGCAGGTCGCCCTCGTGCAGGCCGGCCCGGGAGGCGGGGGCGCCGGGGACCACCTCGACGATCCGCAGCCCGGCGTCCTGCCCGGTGCGCTGGCGCAGGGCGGGCGGCAGCGGGGTCGGGACCCCGGCCAGGCCCAGGTAGGCGCGGCGGATCCGGCCCTCGGTGAGCAGGGCGGCGATGATCTGGCGGCTGGTGGCGTTGATCGGGACGGCCAGGCCCAGTCCGTTCCCGGCCACGGCCGTGGTGATGCCGACCACCTCGCCGTTCGCGGTGGTGAGCGCGCCGCCGGAGTTGCCGGGGTTGAGCGCGGCGTCGGTCTGGATCACGTCGTCGATGACCCGTACCGCGCTGCCGGAGCGCGCGGGAAGGGACCGGCCGAGCGCGCTGACCACGCCCGCCGTGACCGTCCCGGCCAGACCGAGCGGGTTGCCCACGGCCACCACCAGCTGCCCGACCCGCAGGGCGGTGGCCTCGCCGAGCGTCACCGGCGAGGGCGTCGGGCCGTCGGCGCGCAGCACCGCCAGGTCGGAGAGCGGGTCCGCGCCGATGGTGTGGAAGGGCGAGCTGGTGCCGTCGGCGAAGGCCAGCGTTCCGGCGTCGGCGTGGCCGACCACATGGGCGTTGGTGAGCAGGAAGCCGTCCTCGGTGAAGACCACGGCCGAGCCCAGCGCGGTGCTGAACCAGCCGCCCCGGCCGCGCCGGGGCACCTGGAGGGCCGCGACGCGCGGCGTCACGGCGGCCGCCACGGACGTGACGATCCGCGAGTAGGCGTCCATCGGCGTCTCGGCCTCGGGGACACGGCCCGGTCCGGGAAGCGTGTCGGCCACGCTGCTCACCCCTCTCGCGGGCGCGGGGTCGGGTTTCCGCAGGTCTGCGGGCCCGCGGGCCCGCACGTTTCTGCAGGTGGCAACAACGGCACCGCGTGCCGGCTTCCACCTCCGTCCTGACGAGTTCTTGACGCCGGGAAAACTGCAAAGAACAAGCAAAGTGAGCGTAGAGTTCAAGCAAAGCCGCATCTGTGGGAGGGGCTCATGGACACCATGCTGGAGCCGGACCGGCGCACGCTCGGAGACCCGGGCGGCGGGCGGCTCGGGACGGAACACCTCCTGATCAACGTCGCCGGGTCGCCGGGCCCCGCCGGGGCGGCGCTCACCGCCGTCGGGGCGACGGCGGACCTCCTGCACTCCCTGCGCCGCGACCGCGACGGCCGGTGGGGCGCGGACGACGGGACCGGCGACGGGGTGCCCGCCCGGGAGGTGCTCGGCCCCGCCGGGGACGACGCCCTGGTGCTGACCGGCGCCGCCGCCCGGGTGCTCACCGAGGCGACGGAACGCGCCCGCCGGGACGGCGAGCGGAGCTTCACCGCCGAGCACCTGCTGCGCGCCCTGCTCGCCGACGACCGCACCCGCGCCGCCGAACTGCTGCACGCGGTGGGCGTCCCGCCGCAGGCCGTACTCGACCGCCTGGACGGTGCCGACGTTCTGTACGGTGCCACGGGCCAGGACGGCGCCGAGGTTCCGGGCCACGCCGAGGTCCTGGGCGGCGCCGCGCCACAGGCCGTACCGGACCGTCCCGACACGGCCGCGCCGCAGGCCGGCGGCGAGCGCCCGGACCCCCTCGACCCGTTGCTGCACCCCACCCGGGAGGCGCTGCTCACCCGCCGTAGCCACCGACTCCCGCGCTGGAAGCGGCTGTTGCAGCCGGGGGCGGCGGGGCGCGGAGCCTGGATCCGGGTGGAGGCGGACGCCCAGGCCCTGCGCTTCGGCCGCCGTACGCCCGGCACCGAGCACGTCCTGCTCGCGCTGCTGGCCGTCCATGAAGTGACCCGCCGTGAGCCCCGGCCGGGCGTGGACCGGGCCGGCGGCGAACTGCTCGCCGGCCTCGGCCTCGACTACGCACGCCTCCACGCCCTCCTCGACGCCGGCGGGGTACCGCTGCCCGCCGACCCGCGCTCGGTCGAGACCTACCTGTCCGGCGTAGCGGCCCAGGGCACCGAGCACCTGGCCCGGGCCCTGCTGGCGGAGGACACCCGCGCCCGGCGCCTGGTCGAGGCCCTGGGCGGCGACCTCTCCCCTCGCGGAAGGGCCCCGGAGGGCCTGCGGGCGGGCCGATAGGTCACGGTACGGCGGCGCCCGGCGTGATCCGAGGCATCACGGCCGACGCCGCGCGACGGCGTCCCGGTGGGACGGGACTACACCTCGCCGAGCGGGACGCCCGGGTCGGCCAGCCGGTCGGCGTCTACCACCCGCCCCGAGCGGACCAGTTCGCGGATCGGGTCGGTGACGTCCCAGACGTTGACGTTCATCCCCGCGAGCACCCGGCCGCCGGACAGCCAGAACGCGATGAACTCGCGGGTGGCCGGGTCCCCGCGGAACACCACCCGGTCGTAGCCGCCCGGCTCGACGTATCCGACGTACTCCATTCCCAGGTCGTACTGGTCAGTCGCGTGGACACCCTGGCACGCCCATTGACGTGTGGGTTTGGCTGATAGGAGACACACCCATGCAGCGCACAGGCCTGACGCCCGAGATGGAAGGGGCTGACCTCTACCTCCGCAAGTCCAAGAAAGTCCGCACGGAGGACCGTCGTGCTCTTCTCTCTGTGCAGACGCAGGAGGAGCTGGGCCGGGCGTGGGCGGCCAAGAACGGCAAGCGGGTCCGGGAAGTCTGGGTGGACAACCTGTCTGCGTGGAGCGACGTAAAGCGGCCCGAGTTCGACAAGGCCGTGTCCGCCGTACTGGCCGCCGGAGAGGTGTCGATCCTGTGGTGCGTTCCTGGATCGCGCGCGGTGTGGCCTGCCCGGTCATGCCGCCTTCATCCGGTCGCGTTCGAACAGCAGCCCGTACTCGAAGCGGGCTCCGGCGCGGACATTGTCATGAACCACCAGGATCGATCCCAGCGGACAGGTCAGCCGCGGTCCCATTGGATGACGTCCGCCCAGCTGGTCCCGTTCCGGCGGCGCATGGGCGGTGGTTGCTCGGCAGCGGGGTGGCCGAGGCAGATGATCAGCTCGGGACGGACCGGATCGGGGAGGCCGAGCAGGGTGGCGACCGCGACCCTGCTGAACGAGGTGACCGGCCCGGAGCCCAGGCCGATGGCGTGTGCCGCGAGCATCATGGTCGCGGCGGCGGTGCCGACGTCGATGTGCGGGCCGGGGTTGGTCGGTGCGAAGCCGTAGCCTTTGACCTTCGCCCAGTCGACGCAGACCACGATCGCAGCCGTAGGACGTTGCAGCATCCCCGGCGAGACCATGCGCAGCGCGCGCAGTAGCGCGGGACGGGTGACGGCGACGTACCGGTGCAGGCGGCGGTTTCCGGCATGCGGGGCGTACCGGGCGCTGTCGAGTACCGTCGCCACGTCCTCCCGCGTGATCGGGGCCGGGGTCAGGGCGCGGATCACACGGCGGGTACGGATCGTTTGGAGGACGGCATCGTCCACGGCGCCGCTCACGGGGCCCCGTCCAGATTCAGACGGGTGACCAGGTGGGTGGCCAGTTCCCGGCACAGGCCATCGATCCGCTGGGCGTAGCCGTCCGGGTCACCGGCCTGGACGGTTGTTTCGCCGATCTGCTTTCGGATCTCCTCCAGTAGTGGCCGCAGCCAGGCACCTGCCTGCGGGTCGATCATCTCCGCCAGCCGGCCCGCTGCGGTGAGCAGCCGCATGGGCGCGTACTCCGCGGCCTCGTCCAGCTGGGTCCGGGCGGCGGTCACCAGGTACGCGAGGAGTTCGACCGCGTCGTCCTCGGCGAGCACGAGAGCCACCGGCACGGGGGACTCCGGAGGCGTCACAGATGTCGAAGGCGTCAAAGACACGGTCATCAGCATTCCACCGGGGCAGCGGCACCGCCTTCTGGGCGCTCGTCGAGGCGACGGCCGCGTCGGCACGGACAAGCGAGGCGGTCCCTGGAACGGCACCGCGGCGTCGGCGCCGGGGTGCCGTCCGGCGGCCCGTTGCCGCAGGTGAAGGGTCTGTACGCGCCGACCCCGAGACGCGACCAGTCCCGCCTTTGCTGCCGAGCGCGCGCACGGACCTCGGAGGGCGATGCGCGCAGAGCTGGTGCCCTGCGTGCTTCCGCGCTCCTGCGCCGGCGGCGATGGCAGGGCGATCGGGGTGGAGGCAGGCGAGGCGGCGCTCAGGAGCATGCGATCTCGTCGGCGGCGATCGTGGCGCCGGGCCGCCGCCCATCGACGCTGTCTCGGATCATCCGGCAACCTGGACAGGACTCGTCTCAAACGCTCCGCAGATCAGCAGATTGTAAGGGAGGAGCACCTGCTGGGAGCTGGCCGGCGGATAGATGCCGAAGTAGTCGGAGAGTGGCCGACAGGCCGGGGCGACTGTCGCATTGTTGGTGCGTATCGTCGCACTGACCGTCTGGCCGGGGCCTACGGTCACTGTGGTCACGGGGGAGCTGCTGCGCGTTGCTGGGCTACCGATCTGTTGGTGGCCGGCGTCCAGGACGCTCACGCCGGGGTATCCACGCAGGCTGCAGACGTGCGTGGAGGTGTTGGTGAAGTTCACGGGGATGAAGATGGATCCGGCGGCGTCCTCCTCCTGCCCGAGAGACAAGCGCAAGTCGGCGGCCGTGCAGGTCGGGGTGAGGGGTGCGGCTTGTGCGGAGTGGGTTGCGCCGACCGCGGTGGCAGCGGTAAGGAGTGCGGCGGCGGTCAGTGCGGCTGTTCTCGTCCTGGGGATCATGGTGGGCCTCCGTTGGCTGGGCAGCCGCCGGTGTGGCGCCTGCCACAGCTTCCAGGTTGCGGCTGCTCGCGCGTGGGCGCAGCTCGGGTGTGGAGTGGCGATCACCCGGTGTCCGGATTGGGCTGGTGGGTCCAGGGGATGCGCGCCTGCTGGAGGTGGTCAGCGTGCCGACTGCCATCGCCAAGAAGGTGATCACCTTCTCGCTGGTCAGCATTCCGGTCAGCGGGTATCCCGCAACGTCCCAGCATCGGGTCCCGCTCCATATGGTCCATGATCGCGGCGGGGGCAGGTGAGGTACAGACGCGTCTGCGAGCTCGACGGGCAGGAGCTCGCGGAAGGTGAGATCGCCCGCGGCGTCGAGATGCCCGACGGCGGCACGCTTGTCCTCTCGCGCCAAGACCTGGAGCAGTTGCCGACGCCGGACACCAAGGAGATCCGAGTGCTCGGCTTCCTGGACGAGAGCCGGGGGGACCCTCTGCACTACGACAAGTCGTACTACCTCGGGGCGGCTGCGCCGGGCGGCGAGCGGCCTTACGCACTTCTCCGAGCCGCCCTTGCCGAGTCCGGACAGGTGGCGGTCGCCCGGACCGCACTGAGGACGAGGGACAGCCTGGTGGTACTTCGAGTAGACCTAAAACCCCATGTGCGAAGTCCGAGGCTAGCCTCTCTGTTTCAGTTGAAATGAGGCCCGAAGCGGGGAGGAAATACGAAAGTGCCTTCTGCGCTGGGACGATGAACCTTGCCGAGGGGTTCT
>NZ_JBICZB010000071.1:0-40347 GCF_043201815.1 Kitasatospora sp. NPDC048296 | reverse complement strand
GCGGCCGGACAGAACAACCCGAAGACAGCCCAGCAGAGCGTCAGTCAGTGGCAGAGCCACGACCACCGGAACCTGAGTATCAGCATCAATGTCAGTGGTGCCCGCTAACGTCCTGGTCGACCGCGGGAAACAGCTCGACGAACGACAGGAGTTCCAGCATGACGACGGACCGCACGCAGTCCCCGCTGAGGGTGGTGCTGGCTGACCTCAACACGACGGTGGTCGAGTCGTGGCGGGCGGCCTTCGCCGACACCCCCGGCATCGAGATCCGGCACGGCTCGATCCTCGCCGAGGAGGTCGACGCCTGGGTCAGCCCGACCAACTCCCGTGGCCGGATGGACGGCGGAACGGACGCGGCGATCAAGCGGCACCTGGGGGCGGGCATCCAGCTGCGGGTGCAGCGGGCGATACGCGACCGCTACGCGGGCACGCTGCCGGTGGGCAGCGCGGTCTGCGTGCCGTCCGGGGCGGTCAACCCGAAGTTCCTGATCTCGGCGCCCACGATGCAGACCTCCTCGCAGAACGTGAGCGAGACACTGAACGTGGCGCTCGCCTGCGCCGCCGCCTTCCAGGCCGTGCACCGGCAGAACCGGCTGGCGCCGGGCAGCATCCGCTCGGTGGCGCTGGTCGGCATGGGCGCCCGGACCGGCCGGGTCCCGGCCCGGGTGTGCGCCAACCTGATGTGGACGGGCTACACGCTGTTCAACGACCACAGCTTCGAGAGCGACGAGGAGCTGCGCGCCACCATCCTCGCCCAGCTGGAGGACATCGAGAAAGCTCCCGCCACCCAGCGGGTGCGCATCTCCGCGCCCACGGGCCGCAGCCGGTCCGGGCGGTAACCGCGGCGGCCCCCGGTACGCGACCCGCGGCGGGCCGGTAAATCTTCCGGGCGCCGGGCCCCTCCACCCACCTTGAGGACCACGTTGTCGTTCTGGATCGGAGGGCGCCGGGTGCCGAGTCCGCGCAGGGCCGGGATGGAACCGAGGCCCCACTACAGGACTACGAGTGCGGTGGCCGCCTGGCGCTGCTCGCAGTCACCTGGGAGACGGTCACTTGACAGGCGTCTCGGGCTCCATCTCGTAGGAATGCCGGATGGCCGGATGCCGGGTCCCGAGGCCGTCCGTGACCTTGCGCTCCCACGGAACCTCTTGGAGGTTCTTGGTCTCCTCGAGCATCGACTTGGGCTCCAGGTTGCGGTAGCTGTCGACCTCGCCGGCGGCGACGGCCGTCAGCGTCGCATAGACCGCTTCAGGGTCGAATTGCGGGCGGGGGAACGCGAGCTTGGAGTAGTCGAACAGCCGCTGCGAGGCGTCGTCCTCCCAGCTCTCCCAGGTCTGGAACATACGGTCGTTGAAGCCGGTCAGGAAGGGCCCCGGGTTGACCGTGGCGACTTCGATGTTGTGCTCCTGCAGCTCGTAGGCCATGGTCTCGGCGATCGCCTCGACCGCGTGTTTGGAGGCGGAGTAGATACCGGTGAACGGGTTGACGTTCAGGCCCTCCCTCGAGGACACCCAGACGATGCGGCCGGCCCCACGCTTGATCATCTGCTTGGCGATTCCCTGGGTGAGGACGAGCGGCCCCGTGACGTTGACCTCGAACTGATGCCGAATGTTCGACTCGGGTATGTCGACCGTGGAGCCGCCTTCACCGACACCGGCGTTGTTCACCAGAATCTCCACACCCCAGCCGAGGGCCTTGCGCCGGTCCCCGTCGTTCGTGACGTCGAGCTTCTCGACCCGAAGCTTGACGCCGCGTTCCACCGCCTGCCACTTCAGCGTCTGCACCTGGGCGTAGATCTCCACCCCGGCGATCACGTCGAAGCCCTTCTCGGCGAGACGCATGGCGGTTTCGAACCCGAAGCCGGTGCCCGCTCCCGTGATAAGGACCTTCTTGAGTGCCGCATTCGCCATGTCGAGTGTTTCCTTATCCTTGGGATTGTCGTCGGTCTTGAGCATCAACGGCGGAATCGCCCCACGAGCGCGGCCTTGGAAACGCGGGCGGCGCCGCAGCCGCCCGCGTAGCGGGTGACCTCACCGGTTCCCATGGAGGAGCCCACGGGAAGCCGAGGTGTGCCGACTCCCCATCAGGTTCGATGACCCGATTTCGAGCGGTTTCCCTATTTCCAGGTTCAGCCCTTGGCGGCATCGACGATCAGATCCGTGACCGCTTGCGGATGGGAGACGAGGGACACGTGCGAGGAGTCGATCTCCACTGTCTTGCGGGCATTCGCCCGCATCGCTTCAAATCGCTCCAGGCTCGGGTTGATCGCCTGGTCCTGCTTGCCGACAAGGACGTAAACGGGCTTGTTCCGCCATGCGGCGCCGGTGAGCTTGTCCGTGAAGGCCGACAGCGCGATCGGACGCTGCGTGGCCGCCAGAATGTTGGTCTGACTCGTGGGCAGGTCCGCCGCGAAGACCTGGCGCAGCTTGTCCGACTGTACATACACGTCCGTGCCCGTGGTGCCGTCACCGTTGAGGAAGGGCACCTGCTTCAGAGCCTTGGTGATTTCGGGGGGAGCGAAATTCGCCGAGAGACTGGAGAACGACTCCCCCACATCGGGCATGATCGCGTTGATGTACACGAGAGCCTTGACGTTGTCGTCCCCGACGGCAGCCTGCGAGATCACCTCTCCGCCATAGGAATGACCGACCAGGACGATCGGTCCCTTGACGGACTTCAGGAAGCTCGCGAGGTAGGTCGAGTCCTGGGGAATGCCGCGGAGGGGGTTGGCCGGCGTCGCCACCTTGTAGCCGTTCTTCTGGAGCCGTTCCACGACACCGTTCCAACTCGACGCGTCAGCGAACGCGCCGTGCACGAGCACAATGGTCGGCTTCTTCCCGCCGGGATCAGCGCCCGGACCACTGGCCTGCGCCGTTGCGGCCGGCACGACGGAGGCGGTTCCCGATACCGCCAGAAGTACTGCACCCCAACGGACGATGTTCAGGTTTCGGCGCGACTTGCAGGATATTCGCATGTCACTCCTTCGGCGCGAGGGCGTGGGGCCACGCCCGGGATTCCAGCGTCGAGGACACCTGTCGGCTCGTCTCGGCGCACGGGCCATCCGAGTGAACGATTCAGTGACGCCGGAACGACTCTTCTGGTCGAACCGGGAGGAACGCAGTGGTGTTCCGACATCGTGGGCAAGTCCGGCCGGGCCATGCCGGAGGCCCTCATCGCCGGCGAGCGCGATCCGCTGGTGCTCGCCGAGCCGGCGGTGGCCCGCATGCGGGGCAAGCGCGAGATCCTCACCCAGGCGTTGACCGGCCGGTTCACAGGCTCACACTGGAGTACTGGCCGAATTACGTGACCGCTGACACCAGAGCGGCGGCAGACCTGCTCCGGCGGCCCTTCAGGCCGGTGACGGGCAAGGGTCTGTCGTGATCGGGTCGACAGTGCGGAACAGGTCACCGAACCGATGGGCGAGTGCGTCGTCGAGCCGGTTGCGCAGTTCGGTCAGCCGCTCGATGCGCCGGTCGAGATCCGCCAGCCGCTGGAGGGTGATCTCGGCGACCGGGCAGTGGCCCGCCCCGTCGAGCCCGCCGATCTCGGGCGCCTCCCCGCCCGACGAGGACGCCAGGTCGAGGACGTGGACAAAGGACTGGATGTCGCCGATCGTCAGGCCGGCATCCAACAGTTCGCGCACGGTCCGCAGTCGGTGGACGTCGCCCTGGCCGTACTCGCGATGGCCGGAGAGCGTGCGTCGTGCCGCGAGCAGCCCACGCTGTTCGTAGTAGCGCAGCGCCCGAGGGGTGAGACCCGCTGCTGCCGCCGCCTCGCCGATCCGCATTTCCGTCCTCCCTGCTCAAGGGTCAGAACTCCACCAGCACCGCACCGATGTGGCGCCCTTCGAGCAACTCGCACAACGCCCGAGGCGCCTGATCGATGCCCGACAGCCGGGCGTGCGGGAAGGTGACGGTGTCGTCCCGCAGTCCCCGGCCGAACTCCCGCATCGCCTGCGAGAGCGCGTCCAGGTGGTCGCTGCCCGAGAGACCGCGCAGTGTGATTCCCCGCAGGATGAGGGAGCCGGTGTCGATCTGGATCGGGGCGGTGAAACCACCGGACACCTGGCCCGACAATGTACCGACGAGGCCGACGCGAGCGCCGCGGCGGGCCAGCGCCAGTGCGGCCAGCAGCTGTTCGCCACCGACGTTGTCGACGACAGCGTCGATACCCTCGGGAGCCGTCTCACGCAGCTGGTCCTCGATCGGTCCCGCCCCGCGCAGGACGACCGCGTCGTAACCCAGCTCCTGGACCAGGTACTCGCCCTTGCGCTGCGAGCTGGTACTGCCGATCACCCGCGCCGCCCCGCGCAGCCGGGCGAACTGACCGGCCAGGGAGCCGACACCGCCCGCCGCCGCAGTGACGAACACCGTGTCCCCGGGACGTACTTCGGCCGCCCGAACGACCCCCAGCCAGGCGGTCACCCCCTGTGAGAGGTGGGCTGCCACATCGGGCAGCGCCCCGGGGTCGATGCGCCGTGCGCCGGCCGCGTCGAGCACCGCGTACTCACGCCAGCCACGGTCGTGCGCGACGAGATCGCCCGGGCTCAGCCCAGTGCCCGGCCCGGTGATCACCTCGCCGACGGCCGGGCCCCACAGCGCCTCCCCCGGCCCGTACGGTGGCACGGGCAGGTCGACGTCGCCGCCCATCAGGGTGCGCATCACCGCGGTGACGCTCATCAACCGGTTACGCACGAGCACCTGGCCTGGACCGGGCTCGGGGACGGGAGCTTCGACGACACGGAGGTGGTCGGTGCTGAGCCGCCCCTGCGGACGGACGGCCAGGCGTACCTCACGGTGGATGGCTGGGACGACTGTGCTCATGGCAAACCTCAGCAGGCCGGACGCGCGGGGGAGGTCCTCCGCGCGGCATCGGAAGTAACGGTCCGACGACGTTAGAACTTGACGCATGCGTCAAGGTCAAGTCCGACGGGCAGGTGCGTCCGGAACACGACCGGCGGAGCAGGATGCCAACAGCCGTGGCCTACATCGCCCACACGTCCTCCACCCAGCGCGGAGGCCCTCGCCGCCCGCCCGGCGGGCCGCGCCTGACGGCACGCCGACCGCGGGCCCGGGTCCGACGGCTGCCGTCGGATCCGGGCCCGTCGCCGAAACCGGGGGCCTGCGGTCAGGCGGCCCGCCGCGCGTACACCTCGATCTCGATCCTCATCCGAGGGTCGGCCAGGCCGCACACCATCATGGTGGCGGCCGGCCGGACGTCGCCGAAGCAGCGGCGCAGCACCGGCCAGCAGGGCTCGAAGTCCGCGCGCTCGGGCAGCAGGTAGCGCACCCGCACCACGTCGCCGAAGCCGCACCCCGCCTCGGCCAGCGCGGCCCCGATGTTGCGCAGGCACTGCTCGGCCTGCTCCACCACGTCCTCGGAGATCGTCATGGTGGCGTAGTCGAACCCGGTCGTGCCGGATACGTGCACCCAGTCACCGTCCACCACGGCACGGGCATAACCGATCTGCTCCTCGAAGATCGAACCGCTGAGGATCGCACGTCGCTCTGTCATGCGCGGAACGCTAGGTGGCCTGCACCGATACGTCCAATACACCGTCAGGCATGACGTGATATCCCTGGGCATATGGAGCAGCGCCCCGAACTCCCCCTCCCCCAGCTGTACGCCTTCACCGTCCTCGCCGAGGAACTCCACTTCGGTCACGCGGCCGCCCGGTTGGGCATCGCCCAACCGCCGCTGAGCCAGCAGATCCGCCGCCTGGAGGAGAAGGTCGGGCATCCGCTGTTCCACCGCGAACCCGGCGGCGTCACGCTGACGGCGGCCGGCCTGGAGCTGCTGCCCACCGCGCGCCGGGTACTGACCGAGCTCGCGGACGGCCTGGCCGCCGCCCGCGCCGTCGGCAGCGGCGAGACGGGCCGGCTGCGGATCGGCTTCTCCGCCTCGCTCGCGCTCACCGTCCTGCCCGGCCTGCTGCACACCTTCCGGGAGCGACACCCGGGCGTGCACCTGGACATCCGCGAGATGACCACCGCGCCGCAGCTCGCCGCCCTGCACGACCGGGACATCGACCTCGGCCTGCTGCGCGAACCGCCCGAGGCCGAGCCGGAGCTCTGCTTCCGCACCGTGCTCAGCGAGAGCTTCGTCGCCGTACTCCCCTCCACCCACCCGCTCGCCGCTCAACGGAGCGTCCGGCTCGCGCAGTTGGCGGACTCGCCGTTCGTGCTGCTCCCCCGCGCGGTCGGCCCGCAGCTGTACGACCGGATCACCGGCCTGTGCACCGCGGCGGGCTTCACCCCGCGGATCGGGCAGCACGCGGTGGAGTGGCAGACCGTGTGCGCGCTGGTGGAGGCCGGCCTCGGCGTCTCGCTCGCCCCGGCGAGCATCCGCCGCATCCGGCTCAAGGGCGTCGCATTCCGCCGGATCGAGCCCGCCACCGACCGCACCCGGGTGGCCGTCGCCTGGCGCCGGAACGACCGGAACCCCCTGGTGGCCCACCTGTTGGCGGCCGTCAGCCGGACCGACCCCGCCGTCGGTTAGCCACCGGATCCACCCGCTGCCGGAGGTTGCGTACCGGATGGCCGACGACCCGGGCGAGTTCGGCGTCTCCACCCCGGCCACCCCGGTAATCCCGGCCACCCCGGATGCGGTGGCTGCGGCGGCTGCCCTCGCCGGCGTGGAGGCCGGGTAGGACGCGCGGCCCGGGCCCGCAGTCGGGCGGCGCCGCCAGGGCCCGCCCTCAGACCCCGGTGAGCGCCAGCCGGATCCAGCGCTCGGCCTCCCCCACCGCCACCGGCACGTCGAAGGCCTCCGGAGCGGCCGCCGCCTGCACCACCAGCCCCTTGATCAGGCCCACCAGGGCCAGCGCGAACGCCCGCGGGTCCACCCCGGCGCGCACCTCGCCCTCGGCCAGCCCCTGCCCCACCACCTCCGCCGCCCAGCCTCGGGTACGCTCGTCCAACTCCGCCACCGCAACGGTCAGTTCGGAGGAGCCGGCGAGCGCCTCGGCGCCCAGCACCACGAAGGCCCGGCCCAGGTCGGTCGGGTTGCGCACCCCCTCCAGGCAGCCGCGCGCGAAGGCGCACAGCTCCGCCACCGCGCCGGCACCGCTGCGCTCCGGCGCGGCCGCCGCCATCGCCTCGGCCAGTGCCTCCTCCTGGAGCCGGGCCAGCAGGGCGGCCTTGGAGCCGAAGTAGTGGGTGGCCAGGCCGCGGCTGAAGCCCGCCTCCTCCCCGACCCTGGCGAGCGTGACCCCGGTGCTGCCGTGCTCGGCGATCAGCCGGGCGGCGGCGGCGAGCAGCGCCGCCTCGGCGCGGGCCCGCCGCTCGGCCTGGGTGCGGCGCGGCGGGGACTCCTGCGGCGGGGACTCCTGCCGTGGCGACTCCTGCGCCGGGGACTCCTGCCGGACGGCGTCCTGCGGCGCCTTCATCGGAGCGGCCGTTTCATCGTGCGTGGACATAGCACCATGCTAGGGTTGAATTCGCTTGTTGGACAACAAGCAAGTTTGGTGCGGCGAGGCACTTCCCGGCCCCGTCGCTCCCGGCAGAAGGGAAGTCCCGATGACCGCCACGATGCTCGCCGGCCGACTCGACGTCGCCAAGGGCGCTTTCGCCGTCGAGGAGGTGCCCGTCCCGTCGCCCGGCCCCGGCGAGGTGCTGATCAAGGTCGAGGCCGCCGGCGTCTGCCTCTCCGACGTCCACCTGATCGAGGGCATGCTCAAGCCGCTCCACCTCAAGGGCGACAAGGTCACCCTCGGCCACGAGGTGGCGGGCATCGTCCACACCCTCGGCGCGGGCGTGACCGGCGCCGCCGTCGGCGACCGGGTCCTGCTGCAGGCCGGCGAGACCCGCGACGGCGTGGTGTACACCCGGGGCGTGGACTACGACGGCGGCTGGGCCGAGTACGCGCTCGCCACCGCGACCACCCTGGTGCCGATCCCCGACGACCTCCCCTTCGAGCAGGCCTGCTTCATCCCCGACGCGGTCTCCACTCCCTGGGCCGCGATCACCACCACCGGCGCCGTCCGCCCGGCCGAGGCGGTCGGCGTGTGGGGCGTCGGTGGGCTCGGCGCCCACGGCGTGCAGCTGCTGCGGGCCATCGGCGCCTTCCCGATCGTCGCCGTCGACCCGCTCCCCGCCGCCCGCGAGCGCGCCCTCGCCTTCGGCGCCGACGCCGCCCTCGACCCGGCCGACCCCCGGTTCACCGAGCACCTGCGGGCGGCCACCGGCGGCCGCCCGCTCTCCGCCGCCTTCGACTTCGCCGGCGTCGCCCCGGTGCGCGAGCAGGCCATGGCCACCCTCGGCGAACGCGGCCGGCTGGTCCTCGTCGGCCTCACCGACAAGCCGCTGACCGTCACCAACGGCACCCTGGTCAGCTACCTGCGCCAGCAGATCCTCGGCCACTACGGCTCCGAGGGCCAGGACGTCATCGACCTGGTCGACCTGGTCCGCGGCGGCCGCCTGGAGTTCTCCCGCTCGGTGAGCGGCACCTTCCCGCTGGCCGAGGCCGCCCGCGCGGTGGAGTCCCTGGAGCGCAAGGAGGGCAACCCGATCCGGCTGGTGCTCAAGCCCTGACCGCCCCACCCCCGGTCGCGGGGCGGGTGATCGGACGTCCTTCCGGAAACGTGCGGCAGCCGGCGGAAGGGACGGCCCGGTGCACCCGCCCCGAGACATCCCTTGACACGAGGGCAGCCGGCTCGACCCGCCCGCGGACGGCCTCACCGACGGCACCGCCCTCCTGGTCACCGTCCGCACCGACCGCATCGGCCACGCCGGCACCATCCGCGCCCGCCTCGCGGCAGCCCGCTGACCGCTGACCGCCCGCGCTACTCCACCGGCGACACGTCCGACACCGGCTCCGCCGCGACCACCGCCCCCTTCGACTCCAGGTACAGCCGCGCCCGGAACACCCCGAACAGACTCGCCGTCACCGTCGCTCCGGCTCCCAGGAACAGCCCCGCACAGCCCACCAGCATCGCCCCGAGCCTCCGGTCGGTCGCCGTGAGCCCGACGAAGAACACCACCACGGAGGGCAGGAACGTCAGCAGGAAGGGCGTCGCCAGCACACTCGTCCCCCGTATGAACCCCGCACGGTCACGCCGGTACGTCTCCCGCGAACTCCGCATCGCATCACGGACCCCGACCCCGTCGAGCACCATCGCCGGCACCACCAAGTAGCTCCCCAACGACCACGCCGCGCCGACCACCGACACCGCCCCGAGCAACTGCGCCGCACTGATCGGCGCCCACGCGGCAATACCCGGCACCCGCCCGGCGGCCCGCCCGTAGCTGGACCTGACCCCCACCGGCCGCCCCCGCAGAGCGTCGGCGGCCGCGATGAGCAGCGCCGCATGACCGAAGACGGCAAGGAACGACAGCACCACCAGCCCGGCCACCCCCAGCACCAGGCTCCCCCCGAGCAGCACCTCGGCCCACACCACCAGCCCGGCCACCCCGCCCACCACGGCCACCGTGACCCCCGGCAGGACCAGCAACTTCTTCCGCCGCCACACCAACCCCAGCGGCGACCGACCCGACACACTCCCGCTCATTTCCTCACCCCAGCGGCCACCACGACTCCGGCAAGCTGCCCATGTGCCCGTCGTCCACCCGTATCGGCCAGAAGTGGCGACGGCTCGCGAAGGCCTCCGGGTCCAGGGCGCGCAGCACCTCCTCAGCCGCGGCGTCCAGCAACTCGCACGGGCCGAACACCGACCACGGCCTCGCCATCTCCCACCCTCCTCCCCCGCCGACCGACAAACGATCTTCCACCGACGCGAGTGACCATAGCCGACGCCACCGACAGTCAGCCCGGCCCCCATCCGTCCGACCGTCAACTCCGGTGCGGTAATCGCGAAATGGCATGCACGCCACTAGCCAACCGTCCAGTAGCGCCCCTACCGTCGACTCCCCGTGGCTTCGACGGAGGAGCTCGCCTTGCGCCCACGCCCCCACCGCCTCCGATTCCCGGCCGCCGCCCTCGCGTCGGCCCTGCTCGTCACCGCTGCCCTGACCACCCCCACCACCGCCACCGCTGTCCCCACCGACACCACGACGACCGCCCCCGACTACTGCGGCGGCCACTGCACCGACATCCTCCCGCCCGGCGAGAACGGCAACGCGACGCTCGCCGAGATCCTGCTCAACCGGATGTTCGGCAGCCGCCCCGCGCACACCGACGACCAGCTCGGCCCGTACGCGGCGCTCGCCTCCGGGTACCCCGGGCTCACCGAGGCCGGACTGCGCGGCTTCTTCAACGACGCCTCCTTCGGCGTCCCCGCCGACCAGGTGGCCAGCACCACCTCCCCGCGCCCGGACGTCACCATCGTGCGCGACAAGGCCGCCGGCATACCCCACATCACCGGCACCACCCGTTACGGCACCGAGTTCGGCGCGGGATACGCCGCCGCGCAGGACCGGCTCTGGGTGATGGACCTGTTCCGGCACGTCGGCCGTGGCGAGCTGTCCGGCTTCGCGGGCGGCGCCGCCGCCAACCGCCAGCTGGAGCAGAGCTTCTGGCAGGCCGCGCCGTACACCGAGGCCGAGTTGCAGCAGCAGATCGACGCGCTCGCCGCCCGCGGTGGCCGGGCCGCCCAGGCCCTCGCCGACGCGAACGCCTACCTCGACGGCGTCAACCAGTACGCCACGCAGGCGTACAACGGCCGTACCTTCCCCGGCGAGTACGACCTCACCGGGCACATCGACCCGATCACCAACGCCGGTTCGATCGAACCGTTCAAGCTGACCGACCTGGTCGCCCTGGCCTCCGTGGTCGGCGCGCTGTTCGGCGCGGGCGGCGGCAACGAACTCGCCTCCGCCCAGGTCAAGTCGGCCGCCGAGGCCCGCTACGGCAAGGACGCCGGGGACGCGCTCTGGAAGTCGCTGCGCGAGGCCGACGACCCCGAGGCGGTGCAGACCCTGCACGACGGGCAGAGCTTCCCGTACGCCACCGTGCCCGACCAGCCGCAGGGCCAGGCGCTGCCCGACCCCGGCTCGGTGGTGCCCGAGCGGATGATCTACGACGCCACCGGCTCGGCGGGGTCGACCACGACCACCGCGAACGGCGTCCTGCCCGGCAACCTGCTCACCGCCAAGCACGGCATGTCCAACGCCCTGCTGGTCTCCGGCGCGCACACCGACGACGGCCACCCGGTCGCCGTGTTCGGCCCGCAAACCGGTTACTTCGCCCCGCAGTTGCTGATGCTTGAGGAGATCCAGGGCCCCGGGATCAGCGCGCGCGGCGCGGCCTTCGCGGGCCTGAGCTTCTACGTGCAGCTCGGCCGCGGCCAGGACTACGCCTGGAGCGCCACCTCGGCCGGCCAGGACATCACCGACACCTACGCCGTCCCGCTCTGCACCACCGACGGCTCGCCGGTCACCACCGCCGCCAACTCCTACCTCTGGCACGGCCAGTGCCTGCCCTTCGACCGGCTGGAACGCAAGGACGCGTGGAGCCCGACCATCGCCGACTCCACCCCGGCCGGCTCGTACACCCTGGTGATGTACCGCTCCGACTACGGCCTGGTGACCGCCCGCGGCACCGTCGGCGGCACGCCCGTCGCGTTCACCTCGCTGCGCTCCACCTACCGGCACGAGGCCGATTCCATCATCGGCTTCCAGGAGTTGAACGACCCCGGCGCGGTCCACGACGCGCCGAGCTTCCAGCAGGCGGCGCAGGACATCAACTACACCTTCAACTGGTTCTACGCCGACTCCCGCGACATCGCGTACTACAACTCCGGCAGCAACCCGGTGCGCGCCCCCGGCGTCGACGCCGGCCTGCCCGTCCTCGCCCAACCGGCTTACGAGTGGGCCGACTTCGACCCGGCCACCAACACCGCCCGGTACACCCCGCCCGCCGAGCACCCGCAGTCCGTCAACCAGGACTACTACGTCTCCTGGAACAACAAGCAGGCCGACGGCTACACCACCGCCGGCTTCGGCAACGGCTCGGTGCACCGCGCCAACCTGCTGGACGACCGGGTCAAGGCCCTGCTCAAGGACGGCGGCAAGGTCAGCCGGGTCTCGCTCACCCAGGCCATGGAGAGCGCCGCGCTCACCGACCTGCGGGCCGAGGACGTCCTCCCCGACCTGATTCAGGTCCTGCGCAGCGGGCCGGTCACCGATCCGGCGACCCTCACCGCGCTGCAACAGCTGGAGGCCTGGCTCGCCGACGGCGGCCAGCGGAAGGAGACGTCGGCCGGCAGCCACACCTACGCGGACGCCACCGCGATCCGGGTGATGGACGCCTGGTGGCCGCTGGTCGCCGACGGCGTCATGCGGCCGGGGCTCGGCGACCAGCTGTTCACCGCCCTGACCGGCGCACTGCAGATCAACGAATCGCCCTCCGGCGGGCAGACCGGCGCCGCCGCCGGCGGCCCGGTGAGCGCCAACGAGTCCATCCCGCACAAGGGTTCGGCCTTCCAGTACGGCTGGTGGAGCTACCTGGACAAGGACCTGCGGTCCGTCCTCGGCGACCCGGTCGCCGGACCGCTGGCCCGCCCGTTCTGCGGCGGGGGCGACCTGACGGCCTGCCGGAACGTGCTGCTGAACACCCTGAGCCAGGCGGCCGCCCAGACCCCCGCCCAGGTCTACCCGGGCGACGGCGACTGCTCGGCCGGCGACCAGTGGTGCGCCGACACCATCATCCAGCGGCCGCTGGGCGGGGTGACGGACGACAAGACCACCTGGCAGAACCGGCCGACGTACCAGCAGGTGGTGCAGTTCGCCGGCCACCGCTGAGGCGGTTGACCCACGTCCGCCGGCGCCCACGCAGAGGGCGCCGGCGGCGTCAGTTCGCCCGCCTGTTGGCCTTCCGCTCCTCGTCCCGCAGGTTGCGGGCCTCGCGGCCCAAGCGCCTGGACGCCTGCACGTATGCTTCGGAATTGTCCGGGGAGATCCGATCGGCGACGGCGTAGGCCAAGTCCCCCGCACTCTCCACCAGGGCGGCGAGCGCCCCCAACAGCGCCACCTCCTCCGCCTCCGGAACCTTCTCCCGGCCGGTGTCCCGCGCCTTCGGCAGCGCGTTCTCCCGCAACTGCCGCCGCGCCTCGCCCACCGCGTCGACCATCGCCCGTATGCCGCTGTCCATGCCGCCCCCAGCTCCTGTCCGGTCTCCGACGTCCCGGTGAGTGTGCCCTCCCGCAGGGGAATCAAAAACCCCACCCTGTAGCACCTGAAACACAGCTATGGTGCTTACATGGCAGCAGACGACTCCCTCGCGACCGGCCAGCGCTCGCTCGGCGACCCCGACCTCCACTACCCGCTCTGGCCCCCGCTCACCGCAGGTTGCCCGCGGACCGGCTCGGAGGACGTCTCCTACCCCGTCGAGGTCGACTACGCCTACGACAAGGTCGACCCGGCCGGCCTGTTCGCTCCCACCAAGGCCCGCGGCGGACTGGAGCGGTGGGCGCCGCTGCTGCCCCCGCTGCTCGCGCCGGGCCTCGGCGAGGGCGCCACCCCGCTGGTGGAGATCGAGCCGGGCGTCCACATCAAGGACGAGTCCCGCAACCCCACCTGGAGCCACAAGGACCGGCTGAACCGCTGCACCGCCGGCGCCGCCGTGGGCGTCGGCGCGCCCGGCATCGCGGTCGCCTCCTCCGGCAACCACGGCGCCTCGGCCGCCGCCTACGCCGCCCGCGCCGGACTGCCCTGCGTCGTCTTCACCGGCCCCGACGTGCCGCCGGCCGTGGACGCGTTCCTCAACGCCTACGGCGCGGTGGTGCTGCCGGTGCCGTGGGAGGCCCGCTGGCCGCTGCTGCGGCAGGTGGTCGAGCGGTTCGGCCTGCACCCGGTCAGCAACCTGACCACGACCCACACCGGCCACGCCTACGGCCCCGAGGGCTACAAGACCGTGGCGTACGAGATCTTCCAGGACGTGGGCGTGCCGAGTGCGGTGTTCGTGCCGACCGGGTACGGCGAGCTGCTGTTCGGCGTCTGGAAGGGCTTCGCAGAGCTGCGCCGCCTCGGCCTGGCCGACCGGGTGCCGCGCGTCTTCTCCTGCGAGTCCGCGGCCTCCGGCCCGCTGCGGCGGGCGATCGACCGGGGCGTCCCGGCCACCCGCGTGACGGTCGGCCCGAGCGACGCCTACTCGATCGCCTCCCCGGTCAGCGGCTACCGGGGCGTGGTCGCGGTGCGTGAGAGCGGCGGCCGGGCACTGACCGTGGACGACGGCCAACTCGCCGACGCCCAGCGCGAGCTGGCCCGCGCCGGCCTGTGGGCGGAGCTATCCTCGGCGGCCGGCCTGGCCGGCCTGCGCAGCCTCGGCGACGAGGCCCTGGGCGAGGGCCCGGTGGTCTGCGTCTCCACCTCCAGCGGCTTCAAGGACAAGGCCATGGGCAGCCGCCCGACCACTCCGGTCACCCCCGAGTGGGCGGACGTCGAACGCCGCCTGCGCGCCGCGGGCATCACCGGCTAGCGCTTCACCGCGTACCCCAGGTAGGTCACTTGCGGCCGGGCGCCCCGGGACAGGACGAAGTCGACCAGGGGCGGGATCTCCTCATCGGTGATCCGGCCGCTGCGGCGCGCCAGGATCGCCCGGACCAGGCCGAGCGGGTTTCGCGGCTTGAACTCGCGGATGTCCTGGTTGCGCAGGCCGTGCCGGGCCAGCGCGGCGGTGACCTCGTCCGGGGTGCGCAGCCGGGCGGCGGTGTAGCGGCCGGGTGGCATGATCCGGGTCATCGGCAGGGCCTGGAAGGCGCCGAGGTAGACCAGCCGGGAGAGCGCGGTGCGGCTGACGGTGTCGTAGACGAGGGCGCCACCGGGGGCGAGCACCCGGGCGGCCTCACCGAGAACGCCGTTCAGGTCCTCCGTCACCTCGAAGGTGTCGGCGCAGTAGACCAAATCGAACTCGCCGTCACCGAAGGGGAGTTCCTCGGAATCGGCCACCAGGTCCGTGATCGCGGGCCCGGGCCTCGCATGGGCAGCCCGGGCGGTCGCGGTGGCCACCGGGGACGGGTCGACGGCGGTCACCCGATAGCCGAGGCCGGCCAGTCCGGCGGCGACCAGGCCGCCCCCGCCGCACCAGCCACCAGGTGACCGCCAGCGACACCACGAACAGCGTCAGGTTGACGGACGGCGCGTCAGAGCTCGACCAGCACCTTCCCCCTGCTCGCCGAGCGGTCCACGTAGAGGCTGCGGTACGCCGCGGGAATGCCGTCGAACCCCTGGTGGACGGTCTGCCGGTAGCGCAGGTCCCCGCTGCGGACCAGCGCCCCGAGGTCCCGCCGCAGCGCGGCCCAGTTCTCCTCGGTGAACCACTCCAGCGAGAAGACGCCGCGGATCGTGGTGCGGGGGAACATGATCACCGGCAGCAGCCGGGGTCCGGCCCACTCGCCGCCGACCTGACTCCCCCACTGCCAGCAGACCGCCACCCGGCTGTCCACCGCGAGCATCCCGAACACCACGTCGGTGAGCGTGCCGCCCAGGCTGTCGAAGTAGCGGTCGACTCCGCCCGGGGCGAACCCGGCCAGCTCCTTGGCCACCCGCTCCGGATCGTCGCCGTCGCGGTAGTGCAACACCTCGTCGAAGCCCAGCTCCCGCAGCCAGTCCCCCTTCGCCGGGGTCGCCGTGGTGCCGATGACCCGCGCACCGCGGTGCTTGGCGAGCTGCCCGACCACTGAGCCGACGGCGCCGCTGGCCCCGCTGACCACCACCGTCATGCCGGGTCGCACGTCCAGGAACTTCTCCACCGTCCCCCAGGCCGTCATCCCGGGCCCGCCCAGGAGGCCGAGCGCGGTGGTGACCGGCAGCTGCTCGTCGTAGTCCGCGTGGTCCAGCCGGCGGTAGGCCGGGAACACCATCGGGAAGGTACCGGTCTGCCAGAGCACGGGTGCGCCGTTGCCGATCACGTGGCTGCGCCAGCCGCCGAAGCCCTGGACCAGGTCGCCGACCGCGAACCGCGCGGCCGGCCCGGCCTCCAGCACCTCCATGATCGAGTCGGCACCCATGTGGTCGCCGATCGGGGTGTCCAGCGCGATGCCCTGGAGGTACGGGTCCACCGACACCCACCGAGTTCGCAGCAGCATCTCGTCCTCGGCGAGCCGGACGTCCACCTCCTCCACGACCTTCCGGTACATCCGGTCCACGTCCGGCACGCCGTCCAGGTGCTCCCGGACGACCCACTTCTCGATCCTCATGACGTGACTCCAAACTGCCGGTCGTCGGGGCCGACCGGCTCGGTGATCAGGGTGGGCGGCGGCGCGCTGTCGTCGACCTGGGCGGTGAACGGCCTGCGGTCGTCGCGGCAGATGAACTGGACGACGTGCCGGCCGGCGGCGGCCGCGCGGATCAGGCCACCGGTGGTCGCCCAGACCCCGGAGAGGTAGAAGTCGGCCAGGCCCGGCAGCCCCGGGCCGTTGCGCTTGATCTCCTCCTCCAGGGTCTCGCCGCTCTCCACGAAGGGCTGCCAACCGAGCACCGTGCCGTCGTAGTTGCCGGTGTAGCGGACCTGGGTGAGCGGGGTGGAGACGTCCTTGACGGCCACCGCGTCCCTCAGCCCCGGGTGGTGCCCGTCCAGGAACTCGATGACGGCGTCGCGCACCCGGCGCTTCTCCCGCTGGTACTCCCGGCCCCGCCCGACCGGCAGGGTGTGCAGTTCCTCGCCGCGCCGCAACCGGGGCGCCTGCTCGGGGCCGGTGCTCAACCGCCGCCAGGGGGCGATGTCGCAGAAGTAGCTGGCGTAGACGACGGTGGTCGACTCGGGCGACAGCTCCGGGTAGTGGCGGCTGCGGAACTGGATGTTGATGCTGGGGTGCCGGATGCCGGTGAGCCGCGCCGCGAACTCCTCCTCCAGCAGGTAGGTGGTGCACGGGTCGCCCGCCGGGAAGGGTCGGCGCAGGCCGAGGAAGACGGTCAGGTAGCCGGGGAAGACCATGCCCGGCTCGGTGAGCGTCTCGGTGTACAGCCGGCGGTAGGTGTAGTTCAGGTAGCGGCCCTTGAGCAGGTCCATCACGGTGGTGCGCCCGTCGCAGGCCGCCACCACGATGTCGGCCCGCACCTCCCGGCCGTCGCTGAGCCGCACCCCGACCGCCGCGTCCCGCTCGACCAGGATCTCGGTCACCTTGGCGTTGTACGTGATCTCCCCGCCGAGCCGCCGGTAGCGCTGCTCGACCGAGCGGGCCAGGCCGAGCGAGCCGCCCTCCGGCACCCCGGCCGACTGCCCCGCGTGCGAGGCGAGTTGGAAGTAGGTCGGCAGCACCGGGAAGTTGGGGTGCTTCTCGTACAGCACGAAGTTGAACGCCTCGCGCAGCAGCGGGCTGCGGAACCGCGCCGAGTAGTCGCTCATCAGCACCGTGATCGAGCGGCGGATGACGTTGACGTACGGCAGGAAGGAGGCCAGCATCCGCCAGCGCTCCCAGCGACCCATCAGCCCGACCGGTTTGAGGAAGGGGTAACGGGTCAGCGCCACACGGAACTTGCGCAGTCCGGCGCAGAACTGGCGGATCTGCCGGGCGTCCTCCGGGGCGAGGTCCAGCAGGTGGGCCTCCAGCCGGTCCGGGTCGGAGTAGAAGTAGACGGCCCGCCCGTCCCGGGTGCGCACCACGTTGAAGACGTCGAAGTTGCGCATCCGCTTGCCCTGCAGGGCGCCGAGTTCGAGCCAGATCCGGTGCATCTCGTTGCCCGGCCCGCTGCCCAGCAGCCAGCTGACGCAGCAGTCGAAGGTGAACTCGCCGCGGTCCCAGGCGGTGCAGCAGCCGCCGGGCAGCTCGTGCATCTCCAGGATCCGCGTCCGGTAGCCGTTCATCTGTGCGTAGCAGCCGGTGGACAGGCCGCCGAGCCCGCCGCCGATGATCACCATGCTCTGCCGGCCGCTGCTCGTCCCCGTCATTGCGGCCCTCCGACGGTCATCCGGCCCACGGTGGCCCGGTCGAGTTGCGGCAGGCGGCCCCACTTGCCCGCGTGCCAGGGTTCCCGGTTGTCGCTGGGCCAGGCCCGGAACGGTCGGCCGAGTTCCCGGCAGAGGTACTGGGCGGCGTACCGGCCGCTGGTGGCGGCCCGGATCAGTCCGCCGAGCGAGGTCCACTGCCCGGCCATGGAGAAGCCGCTGAGGCCCGGCAGCCGCATCCGGTCCCGGTTGACCAGGCGGTTGGCGGCGTCCTCGGCCTCGGAGAAGGCCTGCCAGGCGAGGATGCTGCCGTAGGTGTTGCCGGTGAAGCGCTCGGTGGTCACCGGCGAGGCCACGTCGACGAGTTCGATCCGCCCGCCGAGGCCGGGGTGGGTCCGGGTCAGGAACTCCCGGACGAACGCGGCGACTTCCTGCTTGCGCGCCCGGTAGGCCCGGCGGTCGCGCACCCGCAGCTCCTTCCAGGAGCGGTAGTCGCTGAAGTAGGTGCAGTGCAGCACCGACTTGCCGGGCGGCGCGAAGCCCTCGGCGTAGTCGGAGCGCAGCTGCACCACCAGGCTGTGCTGGAGCGAGCCGGGCAGCCGGGCGGCCTGCTCGGGCGGGAGCAGATAGGTGGTGCTGTGCGGCTCGCCCGCCGGCAGCGGTCCGTCGACACCGACGAAGGCGGAGACCACGGCCGGGTAGAGGTTGCCGGGCTTGTCCAGCAGTTCGCCGTACAGCCGGTCGGTGGCCGGGCTGGAGTAGCGGCCCGCCAGCAGCCGGTCGAGCACCGTCGGCCCGTCGCAGGCGGCGACCACGTGGTCGGCGAAGTGCCGTGAGCCGTCCCGCAGTTCGACGCCGACGGCGCGGCCGCCCTCGACCAGGATCCGGTCCACCCGGCAGCGGTAGCCGATCACCCCGCCGAGCGAGGTGTACCGCTCCTCCACCGAGCGGGCCAGTCCGAGCGAACCGCCCTGCGGGAAGCCCGCGTTGCCGGTGTGCGCGGCCGCCAGGGTGTACAGGTACGGCAGCAGCGGGAAGCCGGCCGGCTCCTGCAGGAACATGGTGGGGAAGGCCCGCCGCAGCAGCGGGTCCTGGAAGCGCTCGGCGAAGCCGCTCATCGGGGTGGTCGCGGTGCGCCAGAACAGCCGGAAGGCGGGCAGCAGGGCGCGCAGGGTGCGCAGCCGTTCGGCCGGGGTGCGCAGCGGCGGCGGGGTGAGGTCCCAGGGCAGGTCGATCGCGGCGAAGCGGCGCAGGTCCTTGCAGAAGGCGCGGATCGGCGCGGCGTCGCCGGGGGCGAGGGCCAGCAGGTGGGCCTCCAGCCGGTCCGGGTCGGTGTGGAAGGTGACGGCCCGGCCGTGCTCGTCGACGACCCGGTTGAAGGTGTCGAAATGGGTCACCGACTTGCCGTCCAGGGCTCCGAGTTCGCGCCAGACCTGGTGGGCGCCGGTGCCCTCGGCGGTGCCGATCAGCCAGTCGATGCAGTAGTCGAACAGGTAGCCGTGCCGGGACCAGGCGGTGCAGCAGCCGCCGGGCAGCACGTGCTTCTCGAAGATCCGGGTCTCCAGGCCGCTCATCTGCGCGTAGCAGCCGGTGGCGAGGCCGGCCAGGCCGGCCCCGATCACGATCACCCGGGGCGAGCCGCCGTCGGCCCGCTGCCTGGTGGACCAGTCCGGCCCGCGGTCAGCCGCGGCCATCGACGGCGCCTCCGGCCAGGATGGCACCCGCCAGTTCGGCGTTGCGGGCCGCGAACTCGCCGTCGAGCATCTCGGCGTGGTCGCCGTGGCCGGTGTGCACGGCGGTGCCGGTGGTGGAGGCGCCGTGCCAGGAGCCCGGCTCGCCGCGCTCGTGCACGGCGCGGCGCTCGCGCTCGCAGACCACGTCGAGCCGGGCGTTCACGGTGCCCGTGTTGGGGGTGCGGCTGCAGAACTCCAGGTAGTCCCGGGCCTGTTCCAGGGTCTCCTGGGCGACGATCCGCGAGCCGGTGTGCCGGTGCAGGTGCTCGCGCAGCTCCCGTTCGAAGACGGCCACGTGCTCCTCGCCCAGGTCGAAGGCCGCCAGGCTCCGGTAGGCGTCCACCAGCAGCACCGAGCCGACGGTGCGGCCGCGCCGTTCCAGTTCCTTGGCCACCTCGAAGGCGAGGTTGCCGCCGAGCGAGTAGCCGAGCAGAACGTACGGGCCCGGCTCGTGCAGCGCCTCGACCAGGTCGGCGTAGCGGGCGGTCTTGTCGTCGCCGGTCAGGTAGTTGAAGGCGACGATCCGGTGCTCGGGCAGGTGCGCGGCGAGCTGCCGGTAGACCAGGCCGTGGCCGCCGGCCGGGGGAAAGCAGAAGACCGTACGGGCTTCGGGAGCCCCGGAGTTGAACCAGAGGTGGGGTTCGCCGCCGGCCACCTCCCCGGTGATGATCTGCTCGACGGTGCGGGCCATGCCGTGCAGGGTGGTGACCTTGAACAGCAGGCCGACCGGGATGCCGATGTTGAACTCGGTCTGGAGGTGGTGGATCAGCTCGATCAGCCGGATGGAGCTGCCGCCGAGCTCGAAGAAGTCGTGCCGGAGGCCGACTTCGTCCAGGCCGAGCAGGTTCCGCCAGTGCTCGGCGACCCTGATCTCGTAGAGGGTGACGGGCGGTTCGTGCCGCTCGGCGCCGGTGTCGGCCTTGGGCTCCGGCAGGGCGGCGAGGTCGACCTTGCCGTTCGGGGTGAGCGGCAGGGCGGGCAGTTCGGTGAGGTAGGCGGGGATCATCACGGTGGGCAGGTGTTCGGCGAGGTGGCGGCGCAGTTCGCGGCGGTCCAGCTCGACGCCCTCGGCTGCCACCAGGTAGGCGGCCAGCACGGCTTCGCCCGAGGAGTCCTGCCGGACGGCGACGCAGGCCTGGGCGAGTTCGGGCCGGGCGGTGAGGTGGGCCTCGATCTCTCCGAGCTCGATCCGGTGGCCGCGCACCTTGACCTGGTTGTCGATCCGGCCGAGCAGGTGCGCGGTGCCCGTGGTGTCCCAGTGGCCGAGGTCGCCGGTGCGGTAGAGCCGCAGCGGCGTGCCGTCGAACTCCAGGGTGGTGAAGCGCCGTTCGGTCTGCTCCGGGTCGTTCGGGTAGCCGGCGGCGACACCCGCGCCGCCGATCCACAGCTCGCCGGGCACCCCGACCGGGACGGGCTCGCCGTAGCGGTCGAGGATGTAGAGCGCGCTGTTCGGGAAGGGCCGGCCGATCGGGACCATCCGGCCCGGTTCCAGCTCCTCGGCGGTGCCCTCGTAGTAGCTGGAGTCGACGGTGGCCTCGGTCAGGCCGTAGGAGTTGACCAGCCTGGTGTCCGGCCCGCACAGGGCGCGCAGCCGCCGGTGCTCGGCGGCCTTCCAGGAGTCGGAGCCGACGATCAGCAGCCGCAGGAAGTCCAGCCGCAGGCCCTCGCGTTCGCAGTGGGCGAGCAGGGCGCGGGCCACCGCGGGGACGAACTCGCCGCAGTCGACGGCCTCCTGGCGCATCACCCGGTGCATCCGGGCGGTGTCGAAGAGCAGTTCGCGGTCGACCAGGACGAGGGTGCCGCCGGTGCCGAGCGCCCGGGCGAGGTCGCCGGAGAACACGTCGAAGGCGGTCCCGGCCATCTGCAGGTGCACCCGGGCCTCGGTGTCCAGCCGGTACTGCTCGCGCCAGCCGGCCGTGACCGCGGCCAGGTTGCGGTGGTCGACCCGCACGCCCTTGGGGCGCCCGGTGGAGCCGGAGGTGTGGATCACGTACGCGGCCCGGTCCGGGTCCGCGCCGGGCAGCGGCCCGGCAGCGGCGGCCGGTCGCGCCAGCTCCTCCAGGGTGATCAGCGGCGCGGGCAGTTCGGCCGGGAGCGAGCGTCGCTCGTCCACCACGACCAGGGCCGCCCCGGCGTCGGCCACCTGGTACGCCAGCCGGTCGGCCGGGTGTCCGGGGTCGAGCGGCAGGTAGGCGGCGCCGGCCCGCCAGATCGCCAGCAGGGTGGTGATCAGCTCGGGTGACTTCTCCAGGCAGACCGCGACCACCGAGCCCTCGCCGACGCCCAGTTCGCGCAGCCGTACGGCGGTGCGCTCGGCGCGCCGGTCGAGCTCGCCGTAGGTGACCCGCCGGACGGTGCCCCGGCCGGGGGCCACCACCGCGACGGCCTCCGGGTGCTCGGCGGCGGCCTTGGCGATCAGCTCGGGCACCGTCACCGCGTCGTCGATCCGCCGCTCGACGCCGCTGAACTCGTCGAGGATCCGGCGGCGTTCGGCCTGCTCCAGCATCCGCAGCCGGCCGACCGGCTCGCCTTCGGCGGCCCTGGTCATGGCCTCCAGCAGATTGCGGTAGTGCGCGGCCAGCCGCTGGACGGTGGCGGGTTCGAAGAGGTCGGAGTTGTACTTGAACACGCAGTGGAGGCAGCCGTCCGACCGGTCCTCGTAGGCGGACAGAGTGAGGTCGAACTGCCCTTCCTCCTCGGGGAGTTCGATGTACTCCAGGCGGTAGCCGAAGCGTTCCACCGCGACCTTGTGGGTGAGCAGGATGAACATCGCCTGGAACACCGCGGAACGGCTCGGGTCGTGCTGCAGCCCCAACTGCTCGACCAGCAGCGGGAACGGGTACTCCTGATTGTCCAGGCCGCCGAGCACGCTCTCCCGCACCCGGGCCAGCAGCTCGGCCACCGTCGGCTCCCCGGCCAGGCTCACGTGCAGCGGCAGCGGGTTGACGAAGTAGCCGTAGACGGAGGCGAACTCCTCCTGGGTGCGGCCGGTGACCGGGCTGCCCACCACGATGTCCGACTGCCCCGACCAGCGGTGCAGCAGCAGGTAGTAGGCGCCGAGCAGCACCATGAACGGGGTGGCGTTGTGCGCGCTGGCCAACCCGTGGACCCGCGCTGTCAGTTCGGCGTCCAGCCGGAAGAACTCGGAGGCGCCGTTGTGGGTCTGCACCGCCGGGCGCGGCTTGTCGGTGGGCAGTGCCAGCACCGGCATCCCGGCCGGCAGGTGGCCGCGCCAGTAGTCGAGCATCCGCCGCGCCTGCGGCCCGGCCAGGAAGCGGTTCTGGTGGTTGAGGAAGTCCAGGTAGCGGGCGGCCACCGGGGGCAGTTCGGGGGTGCGGCCCCGGCGCAGCGCCTCGTAGACCTCGAACAGCTCCTCGATGAAGGTGAAGGTGGAGATCGCGTCCGAGACGATGTGGTGGACGGCCTTCATCAGCACCCAGCGGTCCGGTCCGCGCCGGAACAGCCGCAGCCGCACCAGCGGGTCCTCGGCCAGGTCGTACGGCCGCCGGTACTCGCGGACGATCAGTTCGTGGATCTCCTCCCAGGGGCGGCCCTCGACATCGAACAGCCCGGTGTCGGCGTTGACTTCGGCGCGGATCCGCTGGATCGGGCGGCCCTGGTCGGCGGTGAAGGCGGCGCGCAGCCCGGGGTGGCGGGCGACCAGGAAGGCGAAGGCGGCGAACACCAGCTCCGGGTCGAGTTCGGCGCGCACCTCGACCGCGCCGCCGATGTTGTACGCGAAGCCGTCCGGGTGCAGCTGGCGCAGGAACCACAGCGCCTGCTGGTTGTGGGTGAGCGGGTAGCGGGACTCGTCGGTGTGGAGCTCGACCTCGGCCTGCTCCGGGCCGCCATCGGCGGCGAGCCGTTCGGCCAGCCCTTCGGTGAGCAGGTCGGCCAGGCCGCCGACGGTGCCGTTGCTGAGCAGCGCCACCACCGGCAGGGCGACGCCGAGTTCGGCGTGCACCCGGGCCCGCAGCTCCATCGCGAGCAGCGAGTCCAGGCCGTGTGCGCCGAGCCTGGTGTCCGGCGAGATCCGCTCGGCGCCGATCCGCAGGACGGCCGCCGCGGCGGCCGTGAAGCGCCCGGTGACCAGCTCCCGCCGGGCCTGCCGGCCGGCGGTGCGGTAGGCGTCCAGGAAGCCGCCGGTCTCGGCCGGGGCCTGCTCGGCGGCGCTCGCCGCGAGTTCGGCGACCAGCGGCGGCGGGGCCGGGTACCAGGCGAGGAAGGTCGGCCAGTCGACCACGGTGGCGACCAGCAACTGGGCCCGGTCCTGTCCGAGGACGCGCTCCAGCACGGCGGTTCCGGCCTCCGGCGGCAGCGAGCTCATGCCGCGCGCGTCGCGGTAGTGGGCGACCAGACCCAGTTCCTCGATCATGCCGGTGGCCCAGGGGCCCCAGTCCAGGCTGAGCGCGGGCAGGCCCGCGGCGCGGCGGTGGTGGGCCAGGGCGTCCAGGAAGGCGTTCCCGGCCGCGTAGTTGGTCTGTCCGGCGGTGGTGAGCAGCGAGGCGACCGAGGCGAACAGCACGAAGTGGTCGAGCGGTTCGGCCTCCAGCAGCCGGTGCAGCAGGTGACCGCCGACCACCTTGGGACTGTACCCGGCGTCGAAGGCCGCGCGGTCCAGCTGCGCCAGCAGGGTGTCCCGGACCTGCCCGGCGAGGTGGAACACCCCGCGGATCGGCGGGAGTTGGCGCTGCCGGTAGTCGGCGAGCCAGCCGGCGAGGGCGGCCTCGTCGGTGACGTCCACCGGGGCGAGCAGCGGTTCGGCGCCGAGCGCCTCCAGTTCCCGCAGGAAGGCGATCCGCTCCCCGGCCGGGCTCGCCGGGTCCACGCCCTGCCACTCGGCGCGTTCCGGCAGGGCGGTACGGCCGACCAGGATCAGCCGCCGGGCGCCGCGTTTGACCAGGGTGCGGCAGAGCAGTCGGCCGAGCGCGCCGAAGGCGCCGGTGACCAGATAACTGCCGTCGGGGCGCAGGACCGGCGGCAACGGCCGGGTGAGGCCCTCGGCCGGGCGCAGCCGGCCGGTGAGCCGGCCGCCGTCCCGCAGGGCGATCTCCTGCTCGTCCCCGGCGCCGAGTTCGGCGAGCAGCGCCCCGGCCTGCTCCCCGGCGTCGAGCGCGGGGTCGAGGTCGACCAGGCTGCCGCGCTGGGCGACGAGTTCCTGCTGCCACAGCACCCGCCCGATGCCCCAGGCGGGGGCGCCGAGCGGTTCGACCCGGTCGCCGGGCCCGGTGGCCTGGGTGCCCCGGGTGACGATGTGCAGCCGGCCGTCCGGGCGGGCGGCGGGCAGCGCCTGGGCGAGGGTGATCAGCGAGTAGGCGCCGAGGGTGGCGAGCCGGTCGAGCTGTCCGGGGTCGGTGGCGTCGAGGGCGGGCAGGTCGACGTTCCACAGGTGGACGACGGTCCGGTACGCCGGGTCCAGGTCGGCGAACAGCCGCCGCAGGTCCTCGGCGGAGTCGGGCCGCACCGTCGTCTCCCCGCCGGAGACGGCGTACGAGCCGCCGGGCCGGACCAGGTGGCAGCGGGCGCCGCGCTCGGTGGCCAGGGCGGCCAGCCGCTCGGCGAGGCCGCCGCCGTCGGCGAACAGCAGCAGGTCGCCGGTCGGCCGGTCGAGCGGCGCCGCCGGGGCCGGCGTCCAGGCGAGTTCGGTGAGCCAGCCGTCGATGGTGGCCAGGCCCACCGAGGCGGAGGCCTGGGCGACGTCGGCGACCTTGAAGCCGGTGATCCGGCCGAGCGGGGTGCCGTCCTCGGCGTAGAGGGCGAGGTCGCCGACGAGTTCCTCGCCGCTGTCCCGGGTGACGGTGGCGTGCGCCCACAGCGGCCGGTCGCCGGCCTGGTCGAGCCGGACCTCCTCGATCGAGACCGGCAGCCGGACGCTGCCGCCCTCGGGTGCGTGCAGCCGGGTGGTCAGCAGGGTCTGGAAGCAGGCGTCCAGCAGCACCGGGTGCAGGTGGTGGTCGGCGGCCCCGGGGCCGAGCCGCGGGGTGGGCCGGATCAGGGCGAGCGCCTCGTCGGGCCCGGCCCAGGCCTCGGCGATGGCCTGGAAGGCGGGCCCGTAGTGGTAGCCGCGCTCGGCGAGGCGCCGGTAGCAGTCCGGGCCGTCGACGTGCCGGCCTCGGGCGCGCAGTGCGTCGAAGTCCGGTGCCGGCCGGTGGGCGCGGCGCTGGCCGGTGCGGACCCGGCCGCTCGCGTGCACGGCGGGCTCGCCGCCGGCCGGGGTGGAGGCGATGGTGAAGCGGGCATCCTCGGGCGCGTAGCCGAGCTGGACGGGGACCGGCTCGCGCTCGGAGAGGAACAGCGCCCGGTTCAGCTCGACCTCGGCCAGCACCACCTCGGTGCCTCCGGTGAGCGCCCGGACGGCCTGGGCGGCCATCTCCAGGTACCCGGCGGCCGGGAAGACCACCTGGCCCTCGATCCGGTGGTCCGCCAGGTACGGCAGCCGCTCCGGGTCCAGCGCGGTGCTCCAGCAGGGCTGGGCGCTCGCGGTGCGGCGGCCCAGCAGCGGGTGGTCGACCCGCCCGAGCCGGACCTGCTCCACCGGCTTCGGCTCGACCCAGTACCGGTCGCGCCGCCACGGGTAGGTCGGCAGCGGCACCGGGCGCCCGGCCGGCTGCACCGCGTCCCAGCTCAACTCGACGCCCAGGGCGTGCAGTTCGGCCAGGGTGCGGGCGAAGCGCTCGGGCTCGTCCTGGTGCCGGCGGATCGACGGCAGGGTGTGCGCCTGCTCGGCGCACTCGCGGATCGCGTGCCCGAGCACCGGGTGCGGGCCGAGCTCCAGGAACAGCCGGTGGCCGTCCTCGGCCATCCGCTCGACGGCGGCCCGGAAGCGCACCGGGTTGCGGACGTTGCGCCACCAGTACTCGCCGTCCAGCTCCGACCCCCGGGCGATCCCCTCGTCGGCGGTCAGGTAGAGCGGCAGCTGCGCCTCGCGCGACTTGATCCCGGCCAGCGCGGCGATCAGCTCGTCCCGGATCGGCTCCATCCGCACGCTGTGGTAAGGGACTTCGACGTCGAGGAAGCGGGTGAACACGCCCTGCCGCCTGAGCTCCTCGGCCAGTTCGCGCAGCGCCTCGGTGTCCCCGGCGAGGGTCACGGCAGAGGGGCTGTTGACGGCGCCGAGCGAGACCCGGGTGCGGTACGGACGGATCCGCCGCTCCGCCTCGGCCTCCGGCAGGCCGACCGCGAGCATCGAGCCAGTCCCGGCCAGGCGCTGCTGCAGCCCGCTGCGCGCGAGCACCACCCGGACGGCGTCGGCCAGGTCGTACACCCCGGCCTCGTGGAAGGCGGCGACCTCGCCGGTGCTGTGCCCGACCACCGCGTCCGGCACCAGGCCGTGGCTCCGCCAGAGCGCCGAAAGACCCACCTGGACGGCGAAGTTGGCGGGCTGGGCGAGCCAGGTCTCGGCCATCCGGGAGTCCGCCTCGTCGCGGCCCGACTCCTCCAGCAGCGACCAGCCGGCCTGCTCGCGGATCTCCCGGTCGACGGCCCGCACGGCCTCCCGGTAGACCGGCTCGCTCTCGTACAGTCCCCGGCCCATCCCCCACCACTGCGGGCCCATGCCGGTGAACACCCAGGCCAGCCGCCGCTGTCGGCGCTCCCGGGCGCGCCCCTGGACCACTCGTGGGTGCGCCTCGCCGCGCTCGTGGGCGGCCAGCGCCTCGTCCAGGTCCTGCCGCCCGGAGTAGACCACGGCGAGCCGCTCGGGCAGGTGCTGGCGGCGGTGGGCCAGGGTGTGGCCGAGGTCGGCGAGCGCCGTCCCGGCGGCCAGCTCGGTGCGGACGGCGCCGGCCAGCTCGGGCAGTCCGGCGGCGTCCCGGGTGCTCAGCGGCAGCACCGCACGGGCCGGCTGCGGCGCCGGCCGGGCCGGGGCGGGGAGCGGCGGCTCCTCCAGCAGGACGTGCGCGTTGGTGCCGCCGAAGCCGAAGGAGTTGACGCCGGCGCGGGCCGGGCCCTGGTGTTCGGGCCAGTCGACGGGGGCGGTGGGGATCTCGAAGGGCAGCGCGGCCAGGTCGATGCCGGGGTTGGGCCGCTCCAGGTTGAGGTGCGGCGGGATGCGGCGGTGCTTGAGGGCCAGCGCGGTCTTGATCAGCCCGGCGACGCCGGCGGCGGCCTCGGTGTGCCCGATGTTGGTCTTCACCGAGCCGACGTAGCAGCGGTCCCCGGGACGGCGGCCGATGCCCAGCACCCGGCCGAGCGCGGCCGCCTCGATCGGGTCGCCGACCGGGGTGGAGGTGCCGTGCGCCTCGACGTACTGCAGACTGCCGGGCAGCACCCCGGCCTCGGCGCAGACCCGCTCGATCAGGGCGACCTGGGCGTCCGCGCTGGGGACGGTGATGCCGTTGGTGCGGCCGTCCTGGTTGACGCCGCTGCCGAGGATGACGGCGTGCACCGGGTCGCCGTCGCGCAGCGCGTCGGAGAGCCGCTTGAGCACCACCACGCCGACGCCCTCGGCCCGGACGTAGCCGTCGGCGGAGGCGTCGAAGGCCCGTGAGCGGCCGTCCGCGGAGAGGAAGCCGCCCTTGGTCTCGGCGATCGTGTACTGCGGCGCCATGTGCAGCAACGCGCCTCCGGCCAGGGCGAGTTCGCTCTCGCCGCGGAGCAGGCTCTGGCAGGCCAGGTGGACCGCGACCAGCGAGGAGCTGCAGGCGGTGTCGATGGAGACGCTGGGGCCGCGGAAGTCGAAGCAGTGCGAGATCCGGTTGGACACCATCGTCATCATCGTGCCGGTGGCGGTGTGCGCGGCGATGGTGCCGAAGTCGAGGTCGGCGAACTGCAGGATCTTCCAGTCCAGGGTGAAGGCGCCCATGTAGACGCCGACGTCCCGCCCGGCCAGCTCGCCGGGGCGCAGCCCGCCGTCCTCCAACGCCTCCCAGCTGACCTCCAGGAGCTTGCGCTGCTGCGGGTCCATGTGCTCGGCCTCGCGCGGGCTGATGCCGAAGAAGTCCGGGTCGAAGGTGTCGAAGCCGTCGATGTAGCCGCCCCGGCCGCCGATCAGCCGCCCCGGCTTGGCGCGGTCCCGGCTGCCCAGGGTGCCGGTGTCGTACCGGTCGGCGGGGGTGTCGGTGAGGCAGTCCCGGCCCTCGATCAGGTTGCGCCAGTAGGTCCGGTGGTCGTTGGCGTGTCCCGGCAGGCGACAGCCGATCCCGGTGATCGCGATCCGGTCACACGGCACGGCGAAGGGCGAGGTGGTCATGATCCAATCCGGGGTCGGTGGCGGGACGGCGCGGGCGCGGGAGGGGCGGCTTCGCGGGCCGGGGTCAGGCGGTGGACATCGATGGCGGCGTGAACACAATTCCCCCGTGCCGACATTGGCATTCCGACCACGAACACTGAATATGCCGATGAGCCAATCGGACCCGGGGTCAATTGCATCGCGGGTCGCGCGGCAAAGACATCAGGAGTTTCCCCGCAAGAGCCGAAGCGGATGGGCCATCCGGCATGTGATGGCGGACAGCACGCTCCCCCTCGTTCTTCGCGGACTAACGACTGGAAACGTCAGAGACTCTAGCGGGAGCCAGAGGTCAGGGCAGTCATTCGACGTGTTAACGCCACAAATGACCCGATCTGACGAACATTAGTACACGAAATTGACGTCAGGTCGGCGCGAAGAGGGCGCGTTCGTCAGCAGGTGCACGAGATACCGGATCGCGGCGCGGTCAGGTCGTCGATCGGGCGCTGCTGCACGCCCTGGGTGCGGTGGCGGTGGACACGGCGGCTCTCCCTCGATCGAGCCGGCGGGGCGGTACGCACCGCCTCCTCGCCGGTGATCCGCTCGCGACCCGGACCGCACCTGGCTCACGAGCGGCGTGATCGCCGTCGCTCTGACGCCACGTGAAGCCGCTGCGCCGCGGTCCGTCGGGGGGACGGGCCGCGGCGCAGTCGCGTGCGTGCTCCCGTCCGCCGGGCCGCGTTGTCAGACCCCCGTGCTTTCGTATGCGGAGGAGTTGGTGCCGACCGGCACCCGCTCCGGTCGGAGCGAGACGGAGGAGGCGCACGATGACGGGCTGGGACGGTGTGACCTGGGGCATCTGGCGGGACGCCGAGGAGGTCCGCGCGCGGCTCGACGCAGGCGCCGACCCGGAGGACTGGGGCTTCGGCCAACGGCCCCTGCACCGGGCTGCGAGCTACGGCTCCCCCGAGGTGGTAGCCGAACTCGCCCGCCGGGTGGCGGACGTGGACGCGACCGAGGACGGGACGACGGCGCTGTGGGAGGCCGTCGTGTCGGGCCGGACGGACAACGCCCGCGCCCTGGCCGCCGCCGGGGCCGGCCCCTGGCGCCCCCAGCTCGGCGGCTGGTCCCCCGGTCGACTCGCCCTCGCCGGGCCCGTCGCCGACCTCTTCCCGCTGCCCGAGGGGGAGCCCGGCCTGACGCCGGCCGAGCAGGCCGCCGCCGAGCGTGCCCGACAACTCCGCGCCGGCCTCGGCGACTTCTACTACGACGGCACCGGGCTCGCCTGCATCGCCGGCATCGACGCCGCCGAGGCGGTCCGCCGGCTGGGCGGCACACCGGTCGGCAATCACGTCATGGCGGACCTCCTGGACGCCCCGTACGCCTACGACCCCGACGAGAGGCTGCTCCTGGTCGGCGTCACCACCGTCCCCGGTGGTTGCATCGTCACCCAGCCCTGGGGCTTCGCCCCCTGCACCTCGGGCGCGATGGCCCGGCTGACCGCCGGCACCTTCGGCTACGGCATGTTCGCCAACCCCAAGAGCGGCAACCAGGGCTGCGTCTTCCGTGACGGCGCCGAGGACGGCTGGGACCTCCATCCCGGCGGCGGGCCGCTCCCCCGCCATTCCCCCGAGGAGGTCCTCACGGAATACCTCTACCACCACCAGCCGATCGCCTACGCCTGCGCCTTCGCCGGCCTCCACCCCACCGACGCGCGCGCCGTCACCGGGCCCGCCGACACCTGGATACGCCTGCCCGACCCCGACGGTCGGAAGAGCTGACCGACAGGCGGCGTGACCCGGCGCGACCGTGGGGCAACCCGGTTGACGTAGAGTCGGCCCCCGGGCTTGCCCCGCCTTTCGCCTGACGCCGGCCGAGTCGAGGAGACCCCTGGTGACCACGGACACCGTCCCCGTTCCGGAACTGGCCCCCGCGGCCGTCGAGCAGTGGCGGGCCGAGGAGGCCCAGCTGGTCGACCTGCTGGCCCGCGCCCAGCGCGGCATCGGCGGCATCGCCGCCTTCCGGCTCGGCCCGACCCCGACCGTCCTGGTCACCGACCCTGCCGCCGTCCACCACGTGCTCGGCCGCCACCCCGACCGGTACGTCAAGCGCTCGCACCGGGCCCGGATGCTGGTCGGCGACGGCGTGCTGTCCGCCACCGGCGAGGCCTGGAAGCGTCAACGGCGGCTGCTGCAGTCGCAGTTCACCGGAACGGGCATGCGCCGCTACGAGCAGCGGATCGCCGCCGCGGCGCGCCGGACCGCCGAGCGCTGGGAGGGCTACCGGCGCAGCGGGGAGACCTTCGACGTGGGCGAGGAGATGCGCGGCTTCGCCCTGGACACCGTCTGGCGGGCGCTCACCGGACTGCCGCTGGACGACCGCACGGACGGCGAACTGCGGGCGGTGGAAAGGGTGGTGGCCGCGATGCCGACCCTCCCGACCAACGCGGCGGACGCCCGGGACGCGGTCGCCGAGGACCTCGCCCGGATCGACGCCGTCGCCCAGGCGGCGATCGACGCGGCGCGGTCGGTCCGGGATGTCGAGGAGCCCGGCGTGCTCCGCGTCCTGCTCGACGCGGCCGGCCAACACCCCGAGTACACCGACCGGTTGATCCGCGACGAGCTGGTCACCCTGCTGGTGGCCGGCCACGAGACCACCGCCACCACGCTCACCTGGCTGTTCCTGCTGCTCGACGACAACCCGGGCGCCCGGGGCGCCGACCCGCAGGCGCTGGTGAGCGAGACCCTCCGGCTCTACCCCTCCGCCTGGCTGCTCCCCCGGCACGCCGTCGAGGACGACGTGATCGCCGGGCACCACATCGCCGCCGGCACCGACGTCCTGGTCTGTCCCTACCTCACCCACCGCGACCCGGCCCTGTGGCCCGAACCGGAACGCTTCGACCCCACCCGCTTCGCCCCCGGTGCCGCCCGCCCCGCCCACCTCGGCGCCTACTTCCCCTTCGGCCTCGGCGCCCGCGCCTGCCTGGGCACCCAGTTCGCGGTGCGGGAGACCACGGCGCTGCTGGAACTCCTGCTCCCCCTGGGCAGTGTGGAGTTCCGCTCCCGCCCGGCCGGCGCCGCCTACAGCATCACCGTCCGCCCCGACGGCCCGACCCCGGCGGTGCTCCGCCCGTAGCCGGCTCCGTCTCAACCGCCGGATGGAGGCGGGTCGTTGGAGCTCCACCCACCGTCTCCACCCGCGTCTCCACCTCGGCTCCGAGGCTCGCGGCCAGGTGGCCGACCTACCGTCGGGCGCATGACCGCGATCACCCGCCGCACGGCTGCCGCCGGTGGCCTGGCACTCTCCCTCCTGCTCCTGCCGACCGCCGTGGCCGCTCCCGATGCCGAGGCCGCACCCGCCGCCCTCTCCTGGGGCCCCTGTCCGGCCCCGACCCCGAACGCCTACGGCGCCCCGTTCCCGCGCGACCCCCGCCAGCAGTGCGCGACCCTGCGTGTCCCCCGCGACTACCGGCACCTCCGCGCCGGCAGCATCACCCTCACCGTCTCCCGGATCCGCACCTCCGACCCCGCCCACCGGCGCGGCGATCTCGTGGTCGTCCCCGGCGGGCCTGGCGGCTCCGGGCTCGACTACCCCGGCCAGGCCGCCGGATTCCTCCCGCCCGACGTCCTGCGCTCCTACGACCTGATCGGCTTCGACGAGCGCGGCGTCGGCAACAGCACCCCGGTGCACTGCGACCTGCCCGTCGAGGACCGCGCCGCCCAACTCAACTACCCCTTCCCGGCACCTGACGGCTCGATCACCGCCAACCTCGCCCACGCCCGCCGGATCGCGGACGCCTGCGCGGCCGCCACCGGCCCGTACCTGGCCGACATCACCACCGCCGACTCGGCCCGCGACCTGGACCGGATCCGGGCCGCCATCGGTCTGCGCCGGATCTCCTACCTGGGCACCTCCTACGCCACCTACCTCGGCCAGGTCTACGCGAGCCTCTTCCCGGCCCGCGCCGACCACGTCGTCCTGGACAGCACCGTCGCCCCCGGCGGCGAACAACAGGGCACCAGCCTGTTCAGCGAGGGCGCCGAGGACGCCTTCCCGGCCCTGGCCCGGTACCTCGCCGACCGCGACGACGCCCTGCACCTGGGCGCCACCCCCGAAGCCGTACGGGCGAGCTACCTCCGGCTGGCCGTCGAACTCGACCGCGCACCACTCGTCCTGGGCCCGGGCCGGACCTTCACCGGCATCGGCCTGCGCGCCGTCACGTACTCCTCGCTGACCAACCCGCGGTACTACCCGATCGCCGCCGCCGCGCTCCGCCTGGCCGCCACCCGCACCCCGCCGGCCCCGGGCAACGGCGGCAGCGCGCTGCCCTCCGTCATCCCCGACAACTTCCTCGCCGCCCAGTTCGCGGTGCTCTGCGACGACTCCGCCTGGCCGCGCGACCCCGCCGGCTACGCCGCCCGCACCGCGGCCGACCGCCGCCGCCACCCGCTGACCGACGGCATGGGCGGCAACGTCTGGCCCTGCGCCTTCTGGCACTACGCCCCGAAGGAACCGCAGGTGCGGCCGAACCCCGTCGGCCCGCGCAACATCCTGCTGCTGCAGAACCGCTACGACCCCGCCACCCCGTACTCCGGGGCCCGCCAGGCCCTGGACGCCTTCGGCCGCCGGGCCGCCATGGTGACGGTCGACGCCACCGGCCACGGCGTCGACTTCACCGACCCCCGGGTGCGCGGACCGCTCACCGCCTTCCTCCTCGGCGGCCGGCTGCCCGGCTGAGCCCCGGCTCCGTCATTCCGCTCGTTCCGGAACGGGCGGCTGGCGCGGCGCCGTCAATGGCTCCTGGTCCTACACCTACGGCACCCGCGACGGCCGCCACCTGCTCTCCACCTCGGTCAACGGCGACTGGGCCGACGGCGCCCCGTGGGGCCCGATCTCGGTCTTCACCAAGGAACTCGAGGCCGAGTTCTGCGGCACCACCAAGGCCTGACCACCCGGTGATGTGGAAGGATCACGGGGGGCATGGCCCGCTCGACACCGCCGACGCATCACCGTGTTCGCCGCTTCGGGGTCGTGCCGCTGACGGATCGATGCTCGGCTCGGCCTTCCACGGCGAGCCGGAGAGGACGCGCGTGGCACTCGCCCTGGAAGACCGCCTGGCCATCACCGAACTGGTCTCCCTGCACGGCCATTTGGTCGACGACGGGAGCCTCGGCCGGTTGGCGGAGGTGTTCACCTCCGACGTCGTCTACGACCTCACCGACTTCGGCCAGGAGCCGCTGAACGGGCTCCTGGCCGTCCGGGAGGCGGCCTGGGCGCTGGGGGCGGCCAATCCCGTCGCGCACCATGTCACCAACGTCGTCGTCACGGCGTCGCCGGACGGCCTGGTGCGCGTCCGGTCGAAGGGGCTGGGCATCAGGGCGGACGGCACCTGTGGGTCCGTCTCCTACGAGGACACCGTGGTGCGCACGGCGGAGGGCTGGCGGATCAGCCACCGCAAGGTGTCGGTACGGCGCGCTCCGCTCGGCGGAATGACCCGATCCGACTGATCACGGGTGAACGGAGGCGACGGGGAGCGGAGAAGGGCGGGGCGTTGCGGGCCGTCGACAGCTGCCGCCGGCTGGGTGTCAGGTGTTGAGGGCGTGCCCGGTGGTGGCGTCCACGTGGGACGGGACGGGGTCGTGGCGGTCGCCGACGGTCGGTGTGCCGGTGGGTTCGAACATGAGGATCGCGGCGCCGGTCGGGGCGTGCGGCTTGTGCTCCGTGCCGCGCGGGACGGTGAAGGCCGCGCCCTGCGGGAGCAGGACGGTACGCTCGCCGGCGGGCTCGCGCAGGGAGATGCGCAGTTCGCCGTCGAGGACGAGGAAGAACTCGTCGGTGTCGTCGTGGGCGTGCCAGAGGTGTTCGCCCTCGACCTTGGCGATGCGGACGTCGTAGTCGTTGACGCGGGTGACGATGCGGGGGCTCCACAGGGCGTCGAAGGTGGCCAGGGCCTGGTCGAGGGCGATGGGTTCGTTGCTCATGGGCCCATCCTGGGCCTCCCGGGGCGCTCGGTGTGAGTGCTAGAAATGGCGCATGTCGCAAGGATCCTCGCAGTCGGCGCGCCCGGCGGACGGCGTGCACCGGGTCGTCGTGATCGTCGACGAGAACTCGAACCCCTTTGAACTCGGTTGTGCGACCGAGGTGTTCGGGCTGCGCAGGCCGGAGGTCGGCCGTGACCTCTACGACTTCCGGCTCTGCTCCCCCGAGCCCGGTGTCCTGATGCGGGACGGGTTCTTCACCCTCACCGGGGTCGCCGGCCTGGAGGCGGCCGACACGGCGGACACCCTGATCGTGCCCAACCGCCCGGACATCGAGGTGCCCCGCCGGCCCGCCGTGCTGGAGGCCGTCCAGCGGGCGCACGCGCGCGGCGCGCGGCTGGTCGGGTTCTGCAGCGGCGCCTTCACCCTGGCCGAGGCCGGGGTCCTGGACGGGCGCCGGGCCACCGCGCACTGGCAGTGGGCGGATTCCTTCCGGGCCCGGTTCCCGTCCGTCCGGCTCGAACCGGACGTGCTGTTCGTCGACGACGGCGACATCCTGACCGCCGCGGGCAGCGCGGCCGCGCTCGACCTCGGCCTGCACGTGGTGCGCCGCGACCACGGCGCGGAGGTGGCCAACGCGGTGAGCCGGCGGCTGGTGTTCGCGGCCCACCGGGACGGCGGCCAGCGGCAGTTCGTGGAACGGCCGGTGCCCGACCGCCCCGACGAGTCGCTGGCCCCGCTGCTCGCCTGGGCCCAGGAGCGCTTGGACGCTCCCCTCACCGTCGCCGACCTCGCGGCGCGCGCGGCCGTCAGCCCGGCGACCCTGCACCGCCGCTTCCGCGCCCAGCTGGGGACGACCCCGCTGGCCTGGCTCACCGGCGAACGGCTCGCCCTGGCCTGCCGGTTGATCGAGCGCGGCGAGCCCCGGATGGAGACGGTCGCGCGGCGCAGCGGGCTCGGCACGGCCGCCAATCTGCGCGCGCTGATGCACCGCGAGACGGGCATCTCCCCGTCGGTGTACCGGCAGCGGTTCGGGCCGGGGGCGTCACAAACAGTTTGACCTTGTCACCGTGACAAGGTGTCCACTGGGTGCAGGAGGTGGTCCCGATCAACACCACAAACGGAACCGAGCAGAACACCCGCATGATCGGCGCCCTGGGCGCCGAGGACTCGTCGGTCCGGCTTCAGGCGGCCCTGGCGGTCGGCTCGAAACCCGACCCCGGCCTCCTGGAGCCGCTGGTCGAGCGGTGCGCGGTCGAGCCGGACTTCTTCGTAAGGGACATGCTGTCCTGGGCCCTGACCCGTCTGCCGCCGGAGATCACCCTGCCCCGGATCCGCCGGGAACTCGACTCCGAGCGCACCCAGGCCCGCAGCCAGGCACTGCACACGCTCTCCAAGATCGGCGACCACAGCGCCTCGGCCTGGATCACCCGCGACATGCTGCGGGACGCCGACGACGAGGTGGCGCGGACGGCGTGGCGCGTCGCGGTCGTCCTCGTCCCCGAGGACGGGAAGCAGGACCTGGCCGACGAACTGGTCCTGCAGCTCGGCCGCGGCGACCGCAACGTGCGGCTGAGCCTGAGCCGGGCCTTCGTCGACCTCGGCGACGTGACCGAACCCGCCCTGGAGAAGGCCGCGGCCGGCCCCGACCCGGAGGTGGCCGCGCACGCCCGTGCCACCGTGCTGCTCCTGCGGGACCCGGAGACCGGATTCGACGCGGCCGTCTTCGAAGCGAAGCGACTCGCCGCGCTCGGCCCGGAACGAGCGGCCGCCGTGGCGTCCCTCGCCGAGACCGCGGAGACCCCGGAGTGCTGATCGGTGATGTCGCCCGCCGCTCGGGCGTGAGCACCCGGATGCTCCGGCACTACGACGCGCTCGGGCTGGTGCGACCGACCGGCCGCACCGTCGGCGGCTACCGCGAGTACTCCGCCGAGGACGTCCGCAGGATCTTCCACGTGGAGAGCCTGCGGTCCCTCGGACTCTCGCTCAAGCAGATCGCCCGTGCTCTGGAGGACCCTGCGTTCACCCCGTCCGAGCTCGTCAGCGACCTGATCCGGTGGACGGAGGACCGGCTGGAGCGGGAACAGGAGCTGCTCGGCCGGCTCCGCACGGTCGACGCGTCGGCGCCCACCGGCTGGCAGGACGTCCTGCGCATCGTCGAGTTGCTCCAGGGGCTCGCCTCGACCAGCGCCGCGCGCAGGCAGCAGGCCGTCCTGGCCCAGGCCGAGGGCGTGCCGGTGCCCGCCGAGCTGCTGGCCGGGGCGGTCCTCTCCGAGTCCGACCCCAACGTGGCGGGCGCCCTGCGCTGGGCACTCGCCCGGGCGGGCGGCGACGGCGTGGCGGCGCTGACCGCCGGTCTGCGGTCGGAGGAGCTCGACGTCCGGCGGCGCGCGGTAGGGGCGCTCGCCAGGATGCCCGAAGCCCCGGGCGCGGCCGCGGCCCTCGCGGACGCCCTCGGGGATCCGGACCCGACGGTGCGCAGGCACGCCGCACTCGCGCTGGGCGGGCGCGGCGTGACCGCGGCCGTACCGACACTCGTCGCCATGGTGGTCGAGGGCTCCCACGACGTCGACGCGGCGGAGGTCCTGGGCACGCTCTCCCAGGACCCCGACACCGAGGACCGGATCACCACCGCCCTGGCCGACGAACTCGCCGCACCCACCGCGGACTCCGCGACACGCATCCGCCTCACCCAGGCCCTGGTCGAGCTGCCGGGCACCACCGCACAAGAAGTCCTGCGCCGACTCGCCCACGACGAGGACCGCGCCGTCGCCCTCGTCGCCTCGGCCTTCCTCGGACTCATCCGAGAACAGCCCCCCGAGGACGGACACGACGAGCGCCCCTGAAGCCCCGCGACCGAGTCAGGCGTGGAGGACGCCGGGCCGAAGAAAGTCCGCGCCGGGCTGTCACACACCCTCGCCGGGATCCGTCGGGTCAGTGAAAGCACCGCTGCTCCCGAAGCCCCCGAGAGGAACACCACGATGACCACCCACTCGACCACTGGCCGCTCGATCACCGCCGAGATCCCGCTGCACCCCCGCCTGGCCACCGACCCGGGCGAGCTCGTCCCCGAACTCGCCGAAGTGTCGGCCGCGTTGTTCAAGGCCGTCGGCAACCGCTCGATCCCGCGCGCCACCATCAGCCTGGTCCAGCTGCGGGCCGGCCAGATCGCGGGCAGCACCTACCTGACCGTCCTGCACACCGGGTTCCTGCGCAAGGCCGGCGAGTCCGAGGAGCGCATCGCCTCGGTCGCCGCCTGGCAGGACTCCCCGTACTTCACCGCCCCCGAGCGCGCCGCCCTCGCCCTGGTCGAGGCCACGCTCCAGCCCAACCCGTACGGCGAGCGCGTCTGCGACGAGCTGTACGCCGAAGTCGCCTCCCACTACGACGAGAAGGCGCTCGCCACGCTCACGCTCGCCATCGGCCAGGTCAACTTCTTCACCGCCATCGCACTCATCGCCAAGCCCGTCCCCGGCCGGTCCTTCACCGACCCCTGGGCCTGACCCACCACCGCCCCACGCCGGCCCGCCGAGCCCCTCGCCCGGCGGGCCGGTCGGCGTTCCATACCCCAACGGCGCCGCCCCGTCCCGCAGTTCGTCCGGGACGCCCGGGGACGTTGCAGGTCAGGGCGCGGGACGGCGTCCCACCGTCCCCAGGCGGTCCGCATCGATGGCGATCGCCCCCGGTCCTGACGCAGGCTGGCACTCGCCGACGGAACGTCAGATCCGGTCGGCACAAGGCACCTTCACTCGATTCGAGGAGCCACCATGTTCAAGAAGACCATCGCCGCGCTCGCCGTCGCCGCGAGCGCCGTCGTCGGCGTGGGCGTCGTCGCCCCGGCCGCCGAGGCCGCACCGTCCGGCTGCAACGCGGGCGGCCTGTGCGTGTACTGGGGATCGAACTACAGCGGCAGCGTCCAGACCGTCTACCAGGACAACGACGACCTGAGCATGTACGCCAACTTCAACAACAGCCTCGGCGGCTCGGCGTTCAACAACGGCAACAGCTGCAACGTCGTCGTCTACGCCCAGAAGAACGCCCAGGGCCAGGGCTGGATCCTCTACCGCGGCACGGGCTGGACCACGATCGAGAGCAACCTGCCGCAGATCCTCTCCAACCGCTGGTGCACGGTCTGATCCAGCGATGAAGACCAGGATCACCCTCGCCCTCGCGGCGGTCCTCCTGGGCCTCGGTGCCGCCGGATGCTCCTCGTCCGGCGGCACCACCCCGCCCGGGGCCCAGCCACGCCCCTTCGGCGGCGTCACCCACTACGACGAGCCGCAGCGCGTCGCCCTGCACAACGCCGAGGAGGGACTCGTCGCCTCCTGCATGCGTGAGCGCGGCTTCGAGTACCGCCCCCAGAGCCTCAGCACCGGCGACCACCGCGTCGACGCCAACCCGTACGGGCTGCTCAGCGGCGACCAGGCCGCCGACGACGGCTTCGGCGTCATCAGCACGGCCCTGAACCTGAAGCAGGCGGCCGACCCCAACCAGGACCATGCCGCCGACCAGGCCTGGAAGTCCGCGCTGTCGGGGACGGAAGCCCACCGGGTCACCGTCGACCTGCCCGACCACCAGCAGTTCTTCTACAACAGCGACTCCTGCCTCATCCAGGCCGACACCACGCTCTACGGCCCCGACTACCTCCGCCTGTACAACACCTTTCAGGTGCTCAGCGGCAAGGTCGTCACCGCCGTCCAGGCCGACGGCCGGTTCACCGCCGCCGAGGGCCGCTGGCGCGACTGCATGTCCGCCGCCCACCAGAGCGCCGGCCACCTGGCCGACCCGATCGCCGTGATCGACCAGCGGGTGCAGCAGGACGGCGGCGACCCGGCGAAGACCCACGAACTGATCGGCGGCGAGCTCTCGTTGGCCAAGACCTCGGCCCGGTGCCAGGAGCAGGCCGGGCTCACCACCGCCGTCAGCCGGGCGCAGAGCGACGTCGAGAAGACCGTCCTCGGCGGTGACGGACCACTGCTCGACCAACTCCGCTCCCTCCGGCAACAGGCCCTCGCCCGGGCGGACCGGCCGACCGGAACCCCCTGAGGGCCGCCCCCGCCCCCACGCACCTCTCCCCCACGCACCTCGCACCGGCCCGCCGAGCCCCTGCCCGGCGGGCCGGTGCGATCTCCGGCGCGATCCCCGGTGCCGACGACCAGCCGCCGATCGCCGCGGGCCTCCCGGGCGCGGCTTCCCCCGATCACGCGTGAATAAGATCCACTTCCCGAGCGTTGCCGCTGGCAGCTGCAACGCAGGACGAACGATCAATAGCGATCGAAACGATCACGGGGGAATCAGCGCATGGTCGCACTCTCGGACCACCCGATGACCTGGGTGATGGCCGGGGACAGCATCACCCAGGCCGTCTACCACACCCACGGCGCCCGCGGCTGGGTCGAGCACGTGCAGGAGCGCGTCTGCTGGCAGCTGGACCGGCTGACGGACATCGTGGTCAACAGTGGCGTGTCCGCCTGGAAGGCCACGGACGTCCTCGGGGCGTACGACTTCGTCATCGGGCGGTTCGCACCGGACGTGCTGTCGCTCTCGCTCGGCACCAACGACGCCCGGGCCGGGCTGGACGGGGTCAACTAGTTCCAACGCCGTGTAGATAGAGCCTGCGGGTTCCGGTCACGGGTCTGGTGTCGTCAGGATGTCGATGCTGATGGTGGCCTTGTAGCTGGTCCGGTCG
>NZ_JBICZB010000070.1:0-42195 GCF_043201815.1 Kitasatospora sp. NPDC048296 | reverse complement strand
GCTGTTGAGTTCTCAAGGAACGGACGCTTCCTTCGGACCGCCTTCCAGCGGGCCCTCCGGGCGCTTCGTTCTTTCGTGTTTCCAGCTTATCAGATCTTCTCGGCCGTTCTTACCGGCTTCGTTTTCTCCGAATTCCCGCTGGCGGGTTTTCCTTCAAACTTCGCTCCGAAGCTTATCAAAGCTTTCGGTGTGCTCAGTCCGCTGGATTTGCTTCGTCGGAGGGCGCGCATTTCGTGAAACGCGCTCGCCTCGATTTCGGCGGTGTCGTAGACACTAACGCCCGGGCCCGACCGTTGTCCAGTCAGTCCCAACCGTTCAAACCTACTAGCCCACCCTCGCCACGTCAATGGTTTGGTCGGGATGCGAGAAGAGTAGCAGGTCAGCGGCCTGTTGATCACGCCGACTCAGGCCGCGACGGGCTGCAGGTCCGCCCGATCGGCCGCATCCACGTCACCGGACTCTCCGCCCTCGGCAGCCTTTCGGCCCAACACCAGGGCGTACAGAAGGAAGGCCACCTCGGCCAGCACGCCGATGGAAATGCGCGCCCACGTGGGCAGACCGGACGGGGTCACGAAGGCTTCGAGGACGCCGGAGACCGCCAGTACGGTCGCCAGACCCATCGACATCCCGATGATCGAGCGGCCCTGTTCCGCCAGCGCCACGGTACGGGTGCGCGGGCCGGGGTCGATGACGGTCCAGCCGAGACGCAGGCCGAAGCCGCCGGCCACGAAGACCGCGGTCAGCTCCAGCAGGCCGTGCGGAATGAGCAGACCGAGGAAGGTGTCGAGCCGGCCGGCGGAGGCCATCAGTCCGACCCCGATGCCGAGGTTGACCACGTTGCTCCACATCACCCACAGGACCGGAATGCCCAGCGCGATTCCGTACAGCAGGCACTGCACGGCGATCCAGGCGTTGTTCGTCCAGACCTGCGCCGCGAAGGAACTGGCCGGCCGGTCCGAGTAGTACGCCTCGTACTGGCCGCCGGGGCGGGTCAGCTCCCGCAGCTCGTCGGGGGCGATGAGGCTGTTGCGGACCTCCGGGTGGGTCGCCATCCACCAGGCGAGCAGTGCGGTGGCGATCATCGACACGACCGCCACCGGCACCCACCAGCGGCGGGCGCGGTACAGCGCGGCCGGGAAGCTCACCGTGTAGTAGCGGGCGACGTCCTGCCAACCGTTGGTCCGGGCGCCGGTCACCGCGCTGCGGGCCCGCGACACCAGACCGGTCAACCGGCTGACCACGGCCGGATCCGGCGCTGCGGCCTGGACCTTGGCCAGGTGGCCGGTGGCGCGCTGGTACAGCCCCACCAGCTCGTCGGCCTCCTCGCCGTTGAGCCGGCGCCGACGGGCGAGGGCGTCCAGCCGGGCCCACTCCCCCTGGTGGGTGGCGACGAAGATGTCCAGGTCCATTCGGCGGCTCCATGGTCTGCGGTGGGCGCGTGGCGCGCGTACGCGGTCGAGCAGGTACGTACGGACACGTGCGGCCCAGCATGCCAGGAGCCGTCGCCGCCACGGCCGTCGGGATCTCACTTCCCGTGCGCCCACCGGGCGCCGTATGTTGGCGGCTGCGGATCGGACTGTGGAGAGCGGGTCGTGGGGGCCGATCCATTCGAAGTCCCCTCTTCCCCGCATGAGCGTGAACGGACAGGTGTCTTGAGCGACCTGGTGACGGGTGAGGCGGTCGTCCTCGACCTGCAGACGGCGAAGCTTCCGAGCAGGGCGCTGGCGATCGTGCTCGACCTGCTCGTCGAGTTCGCCGCCCTGTTCATCGTCTCGCTGGTACTGAGCGTCACCCTGATCGACCTCGACGGCGCCGCCGCGGCGGCCTCGTTGCTCGGCCTGATGGTGTTCTTCCTGGTCGGCCTGCCGGTGATGATCGAGACCCTCACCCACGGGCGCTCGCTCGGCAAGGCCGCGCTCGGCCTGCGGGTGGTGCGCACCGACGGCGGCCCGGTCCGGTTCCGGCACTCGCTGGTGCGCGGGCTGGTCGGTTTCATCGAACTGATCGTGACCACCGGCGCCGCGGCAGTGATCACCTCGGCGGTGAACTCGGACGGCAAGCGGCTGGGCGACATCTTCGCCGGGACGGTGGTCGTCCGCGAGCGCACCCCGGGTGCGGGCGGGCCGACCAACCCGCTGCCCCCGGTGCACCCGCAGCTGCTCCACGACATGGGTCGCGAGCTGGTCGCGATGGACCTGTCCGCGGTACCCGAGCCGCTCTGGCTCGCGATCCGTCAACTGCTCGGCCGGATAACCCAGTTGGATCAGTCCGTCGCACTCCGGATGGCCGTCGGGCTGGCCGGGGACCTGTCCGCCCGGACCGGCCACCCGATACCGCCGGGGCTGCACCCGGCCGCCTACCTGGGCGCGGTGCTCACCGAGCGCCAGCGCCGGGAGTGGCTGCGCGCCCAGCAGCAGTTCGCGGCGCAGATGGCCGCGCACATGGCCGCCCCGACGGCACCCGCAGCACCGGCGGCCCCATTCGACGGCCGGCCTCACCGCGTCCTCGGGACGCCCGCGCCCGCGCCGGCCCCCGCCCCGGCAGCGCCCGTGCCCCCCGCAGCCCCGTCCTTCGACAAGCCCGCCCCCGACACCGGCTTCGCCCCGCCCGCCTGAGCCCGGTCGCCCCCTACTCCCCCACCGGCTACTCCCCCACCGGCCAGGCGTTCGGCGGCGACGCCAGCTCCTCCAGCTCGATCCCCTCCGCCGCCAGCACCACGTCCCCCGCCAGGTGCACGACCTGCTGCTCCCCCGTCTCCAGGTCAGCCACCTGGTACCGCTCGACGAGCAGCGGCCCGGAGTCCGTCTCATGGGTGTCGACGCCCTCCAGCAGCCACCCCTGGTCGAAGGTCCGCGGCGCCAGCACCGGCTCGGTGAACGCCACCAGCCGCACCCGCGCGCTCGCCCCCTCCCGCAGCCGCAGCATCCGGGCGGTGGCGACCAGGAAGCCCGGCGAGCGCCCGGTGAAGCCGTGTGCCCGATCGTGCCCCTCCACCGCCGACGCGCCACCGGGGTCCGCCGCGTCGGTACGGACCCAGGCCACCCCGTCCACCGCACCGCCGCGCACCTGCCAGCCGCCGGCCCGCAGCTCCATCCGCAGCGGCCGGGCGCGCGAGTCCAGCGTGAGGTCGACGCTGCCGATCACCCGGCCGTCCGGCGCGTAGGTCTTGGAGACGTACCGCCACCCGGCCGCCCCGGGCGCGCAGCTGAAGCGCTCCTCGCCGAGCAGCACGTGGTCATGAGTGTCGTGGAGCGAGTACCGACCGTTGGGCATGCCCGAAAGCCTACGTCCGCGCCCGCATGCAACATTCTCCGGAGCTCCGCGCATTAGTGGGGTGGACGGCGCAGGAGAGGCGCCGCCGCCACGACGAGAGGGGGTGCGGATGGCGAAGCAGACACGCGACGCGGAGTTCACGGAGTACGTGGCCTCCCGGAGCGGCTGGCTGCGGAAGGTCGCCTATCTGCTGTGCGGGGACTGGCACCGGGCCGACGACCTGGTGCAGGAGACCATCACCAAGCTGTACGTGCACTGGGCGAAGGCGAGCCGCGCGAAGAACGTGGACGGCTACGCCCGCCGGACGCTGGTGAACACCTTCCTCGCCGAGCAGCGCACCTCCTGGTGGCGCCGGACGGTACGGACCGGCACCGACCCGGACATCGCGGCCGCGAGCATCGACCTGGACGTCTCGCTCGACCTGCGAAAGGCCCTGGCGGCGCTCCCGCCGCGCCAGCGTGCGACGGTCGTGCTCCGGTACTACTGCGATCTGTCGATCGATCAGGCGGCCGAGGCGCTGAACTGCTCCTCCGGCAACGTGAAGAGCCAGAGCGCGCGCGCCCTGGACACCCTCCGTCGCAGTCTCGTTCCCGTCCCGGCGCTCGCAGAGAGGACGTCATGACCGCCACCGATCACTACGAGCTGACCGCCGCCCTGTCGGCCCTGGCCGACGAGCCGGCCCCGCCCGCGGCCTTCGACATCACCGCGTCCGTCGCCCGGGGACGAGCCCGCCTGCACCGCCGGTACCGGGCCACGGCCGGCGCGGTGGCCGTCGTGGCGGCCGCCGCCCTCACGGCCACGATGCTGATGAAGCCCGGCAACACGACACCGGCGGTGCAGACCCTCCCGGCGGTCACCGCGACGGCGACGCCGACCCCGACTCCGACGTCGACCGCCACCGGAGCCGCCGCGGACCCGCTCAGCACCGAGATCTCCTACGGCTGGCTGCCCGACTGGGTGGACCAACCGGGCCGGATCGACCGCGAGATCCAGGCCCAGGGCGTCTACTCCGCGGACAAGGACACCGGCCGGAGCATTCCGCGCCTGAACCTCCAGCTCTACCCGGCCGGAGTCGAGCCGCCGATGGAGATCCAGGTGGTCGGCACACACCTCGTGCGCGAGGACGCCCCGCCGATCGACGGGCGGACGGCCTACTGGACGACCCTGCCGAGCGGGACTCAGACGTGGTCGCTGTGTTGGCTGACCCCCTCGGGCCGTTGGGCGGAGCTCAGCGCGAGCAACGGCACCCCGGAGCAGACCAGCCGCGACGTGCTCCTCAGGGTGGCCAACGGTGTCAAGTACGGGCACCGGGACGTCCCGCTGCCGGTCCAGTTCACCGGCCTGCCCGAGGAGTTCGGCACGCCGGACGTGGTGCAGCTCTCCCGCCCGGACCCGGGCGGCCGGGGGGCCTGGAACCTCTACCTGAACTTCAAGGTCCAGGGAAAGACCGTCACCCTCGAACTGCGGCCGGACACGGACGAACCCGGCACGATGCCGACCGGGCACCCCACCCCCGCCCCGACCTGCGAGTCCCGGAACGAGGTGTGGATCTGCGCCAACGTGTACGGGGGCACGCCGCCGGCCCTGGAGCAGATCGGCGGGCTGCCCGGGCTGCTGTCGCGCACCGAGCCGATCGGCGTGAACGAGCGCGACTGGACCACCGACGTGTTCGTCCGCTGAATGGCTGAACGACCGAAGGGCGCACACCGAACGCGCCGGTGGCCGGCATCCACGGGGGTGGTGCCGGCCACCGGCGCGTTCAGCGTTCGGCGCTCACCGCATCAGTAGCGGTACTGCTCCGACTTGTACGGGCCCTCAACCGGAACGCCGATGTAGTCGGCCTGGTCCTGGGTCAGGGTGGTCAGCTTCACGCCCAGCGCGTCCAGGTGCAGGCGGGCGACCTTCTCGTCCAGGTGCTTCGGCAGCACGTAGACGCCGATCGGGTACTGCTCGGTCTTCGTGAACAGCTCGATCTGGGCGATCGTCTGGTTCGCGAAGGAGTTGGACATCACGAAGGACGGGTGGCCGGTCGCGTTGCCCAGGTTCAGCAGGCGGCCCTCGGAGAGGACGATGATGGTGCGGCCGTCAGCCTTGCGCCACTCGTGGACCTGCGGCTTGACCTCGGTCTTCACGACGCCGTCGAGCTTGGCCAGGCCGGCCATGTCGATCTCGTTGTCGAAGTGGCCGATGTTGCCCACGATGGCCTGGTGCTTCATCCGGGCCATGTGGGAGGCCATGATGATGTCCTTGTTGCCCGTGGTGGTGATGAAGATGTCGGCGATCTCGACGACGTCGTCCAGGGTGGCGACCTGGTAGCCGTCCATCGCCGCCTGGAGCGCGCAGATCGGGTCGATCTCGGTGACGATGACGCGGGCGCCCTGACCGCGCAGCGACTCGGCGCAGCCCTTGCCGACGTCGCCGTAGCCGCAGACGACCGCGACCTTTCCGCCGATCAGGACGTCGGTGGCGCGGTTGATGCCGTCGATGAGCGAGTGGCGGCAGCCGTACTTGTTGTCGAACTTCGACTTGGTGACCGAGTCGTTGACGTTGATCGCCGGGAACAGCAGCTGGCCGTCACGGTGCATCTCGTACAGGCGGTGGACACCGGTGGTGGTCTCCTCGGTCACGCCCTTGATGGTGGAGGCGACCTCGGTCCACTTGTTCGGGGTGTCCTTGAGGGTGCGGTTGAGCAGCTCCAGGATGATCCGGAACTCGTCGTTGTCCGCGGTGGACGGGTCCGGAGCGGCGCCGGCCTTCTCGAACTCGACACCCTTGTGGATCAGCAGGGTGGCGTCGCCGCCGTCGTCCAGGATCATGTTCGGAGTCTGGCCGTCAGGCCAGGTCAGCGCCTGCTCGGTGCACCACCAGTACTCCTCCAGGGTCTCGCCCTTCCAGGCGAAGACCGGCACGCCCTGCGGGTTCTCCGGGGTGCCCTCCGGGCCGACGGCGATGGCGGCGGCCGCGTGGTCCTGGGTGGAGAAGATGTTGCAGGAGCACCAGCGGACCTCGGCGCCGAGCGCCGTCAGCGTCTCGATCAGCACGGCGGTCTGGATGGTCATGTGCAGCGAGCCGGTGATCCGGGCGCCGGCCAGCGGCTGCGACTCGGCGTACTCGGCGCGGATCGCCATCAGGCCGGGCATCTCGTGCTCGGCCAGCTGGATCTCCTTGCGGCCGAACGGCGCCAGGGAAAGGTCGGCGACCTTGAAGTCACCGGTGATGTCGGTCGACATGCGTCTGCTCCTCGCTGATGGGGTGGGGCACGGCCATGGTCCGGATGTGTCGCGCATGGCGGGCCGTACGGACGCACGGCTACGCCGGGGCTGCCGGATCCCGCGGTGGCGGGCCGACTCCCTGCTGCGCAGCACAAACCGTCGGAGGACCTCTCTCCCTCGACCGGCGCACACCCTACGGGCACGGACCGCCGATCGACCGCCATCAGCAGCGACGTTCTGGCTCTGGTGACGAATCTACACCGGCGGCCCCACCGGCCGTCCGCCGATGACCGATTTAGGTCGCGGATCCGACCGCCGCTCGACCCGGACACCAGCCGGGGCCGGGACGGTCCGTCAGTGCGCCGCGCCGGGGCCGGGCCCGCCCGGGGTGGCGGCCGGGTCCTCGCCCGCGGCGGCCTTCTCGGCGCTGTAGACGTCCGGTTCCAGGTAGATCACCCGGGCGATCGGGACGGCGGCGCGGACCCGCTCCTCGGCCGCGTCGATCGCCTGCGCCACCCGGGCGGCGCTGTCCTGCGCGTTGACGGAGACCTTGGCGGCGATCAGCAACTCCTCCGGGCCGAGGTGCAGGGTGCGCATGTGGATCACCCCGGTGACCGCCTCGCCGTCCACCAGCGCGGCGCGGATCCGCAGCACCGATTCCTTGTCGGCGGACTCGCCGAGCAGCAGCGACTTGGTCTCCAGGGCGAGCACCACGGCGATCACCACCAGCAGCGCGCCGATGCACAGAGTGCCGACGCCGTCCCAGACGCCGTTGCCGGTGATCACGGTGAGCGAGACGCCGAACAGCGCGAACACCAGGCCGATCAGCGCGCCGGTGTCCTCCAGCAGCACCACCGGCAGCTCCGGCGCCTTGGCGGTGCGGATGAACTGCACCCAGCCCTGACGGCCCTTGGCCTTGGCCGACTCCCGCATCGCGGTGAGGAAGGACCAGCCCTCCATCGCGATGGCGAAGAGCAGCACGCCGACCGCCCAGCCCCAGGAGTCCAGCGCCTCCGGGTGACTGACCTTGTGCCAGCCCTCGTAGATCGCGAACAGGCCGCCGACGGTGAACAGCACGATGGCCACCAGGAAGCCGTACACGTAACGCTCGCGGCCGTACCCGAACGGGTGCTCCTCGTCCGCCGCCCGGCGCGCCCGCCTGCCGCCGACCAGCAGCAGCACCTGGTTGCCGGAGTCGGCCACCGAGTGCACGCCCTCGGCCAGCATCGAGGAGGAGCCGGTGAAGACGAAGGCGGTGAACTTGGCCACCGCGATCGCCAGGTTCGCGGACAGCGCCGCGACCAGTGCCTTCGTCCCGCCCTCTGCGCTCATGCGCCCACCTCGCTCCGCTCGGCAGGCGCTTCGCACAACGCGCACCTGTCGATGGTTCGCTCACTTCGCTCGCTCACGCGCCGAGAGTAGCGGCAGCCGGCTCAGGACTGCGCGGCGGCGAGCCCCAGGTAGACGGCGGCGAAGTCGGTCAGCGCGATCAGGTCGGCCAGCGCGAGCAGCGGGTCCGCCAGGGTGCTCGCGTACTCGGTCAGCCGGACGTCGTGGGCGGCGGCCAACCGGTGCGCGCGGCTGACGCCGAAGCTGCGCGGGCGCACGTCGTCCTCCGGCACCTCGGCCGGGCCCTCCGGCTCCTCCGGCGAACCGGTGCCGGGGACGTGCCGCAGCAGCAGGACCTGCAGGTGCAGCGGGTCGGGCTCCTCGACCCGGTCGCGGAAGAAGTCGTCCGGGTCCGCGCCCGCGCCCAACTGGCCGGTGAACATGCCGCGGTGGGCGGTGAGCACCTGCGGCAGCGGCCCGGCCAGCGCCGGACGCCCGGCCCGGTCGGCCAGCTGGGCGGCGAACCGGGCGGCGGCCGCCCCGGCGATCGGGCCCTCGGCCCACAGCAGCGGCACGGTCCCGGCCAGCCGGGCGGCCAGCCCCTTCGCCGGGTTGGTGTACGCGGCGGCGTCCGGGCGGCAGCGCACGGCGGCGGCGTCCAGCAGGTCGGCGACGCTCGACAGGGCGTCGTACGGCAGCTGGGTGAGGCCGAGCTTCTGGGCGAGCGCCAGCATCGGGGTCAGGTGGGACCAGAGCGCGGCCGGGTCCTCGGCCGGGAGGTCCGGCTCGGCGGCCGGCACGGCCGGCATGCCCTCGTCGGGCAGCACCGAGGCCGTGTACGGCAGCGGCAGCGCGCGCACCTGGAGCGCGGCCTCGGCCAGCGGGCTGCCCGCCGGAGCGGTGACGACGAGGGCGCAGCCGCGCGCGTACGCCTGCTCGGCGAGGCTGATCAGGCCCTGCTCGCCGCCGTCGGCGGAGCTGATCACCAGCAGGTCGAGCGGGCCGGCCCAGCCGGGCAGCTGCCAGCCGAGTCCGGCGGTGAAGGCGGGCGGTGCGCCGGTCCGGTCGGTGCGCGGGGCGGCGGCCTCGGTCGGCGGCAGCGGGGTGACCAGGCTGGCGGACCCTGCCAGCGCGGCCAGGATCTCGCCCGCCGTCAGGGCGCTGCCGTGCCCGGCGACCAGGACGGCGCGCGGGCGGCCGTCCGGGCGCAGCCGGTCGAGGCCGGCCGCGTCGGCCTGCCGCAGCGCGGTGCGGACCCGGGCGCCGGCGCCGGCCAGGGCCAGCAGGGCGCGGTCGCGGTCGGCGCGCTGGAGGGCGGCCGGGTCGTCGAGCAGGGTGTCGTCGAGCATGCGGCGGGCCTCCGGCTGTCCTGTGGGCGGCGGGCGCGGGTGGGGGCTTCCCAGGATCAGGCCGGGCGGCGGGCCTCGTCCACCAGGAGGACCGGAATGCCGTCCCGGACCGGGTACGCGAGGCCGCAGTCCGCGCCGGTGCAGACCAGCTCGGGCTGCTCCTCGGTGCCGCCCTCGGCGAGCGCGGCCCGGCACTGCGGGCAGACCAGGATCTCCAGCAGGAAGGATTCGAGCTTCATGGGGCTCTCCAAAGTTCGGGGGTGGCACGGAGGTGCCCCGGCCGATAGGCAACCCTACCGGCCGGGGCACTGGGGCCTGTTTCCAGGCGCGCTTCGCTCAGCGGCGCTCGGTCAGGCGCGGACGATGGCGAGCACGCCGTCGCGCAGCTCGGCCATCTTCGCCGGGTCCTTGGCCTCGACGTTGAGGCGCAGCAGCGGCTCGGTGTTGGAGGCGCGCAGGTTGAACCACCAGTCCGGGCCGGCCACGGTGAGGCCGTCCAGCTCGTCCACGGTGGTGCCCTCCAGGCCGGCGTAGGCGGCCCGGACGGCGGCCGAGCGGTCGGCCTGGTCGGCGACGGTGCTGTTGATCTCGCCGGAGGCGGCGTAGCGGTCGTACTCGGCGGTCAGCGCGGAGAGCGTGCCCTGCTGCCCGCCGAGCGCGGCCAGCACGTGCAGCGCGGCCAGCATGCCGGTGTCGGCGCGCCAGAAGTCGCGGAAGTAGTAGTGCGCGGAGTGCTCGCCGCCGAAGACGGCGTCGGTGACGGCCATCTCCTGCTTGATGAAGGAGTGGCCGACCCGGGTGCGCACCGGGGTGGCACCGAGCTCGCGGACCACCTCGGGGACGGTCCAGGAGGTGATCAGGTTGTGGATGACGGTCGGCTCGGCCTCGCCGGCGGCCTTGGCGCGGGCGATCTCGCGGACGGCGACCAGGGCGGTGATGGCGGACGGGGAGACCGGCTCGCCGCGCTCGTCGACGACGAAGCAGCGGTCGGCGTCGCCGTCGAAGGCCAGGCCGATGTCGGCGCCGACCTCGCGGACCTTGGCCTGCAGGTCGACCAGGTTCTTCGGGTCGAGCGGGTTGGCCTCGTGGTTGGGGAAGGTGCCGTCCAGCTCGAAGTACATCGGGACGAGCTCGATCGGCAGGCCGTCGAAGACGGTCGGCACGGTGTGGCCGCCCATGCCGTTGCCGGCGTCCACCGCGACCTTGAGCGGGCGGATCGCGGTGAGGTCGACCAGGCCCAGCAGGTGGTCGGCGTAACCGCGCAGGGTCTCCTGCTCGGAGAGCACGCCGGGCTCGACGTCCTTGGCCGGGACGGTGACGGTGTCGTCCTCGGCGGTCCAGGACTCGACCAGCTCGCGGATCTCGGCCAGGCCGGTGTCCTGGCCGACCGGGGCGGCGCCGGCCCGGCAGAGCTTGATGCCGTTGTACTGCGCCGGGTTGTGGCTGGCGGTGAACATCGCGCCGGGCAGGTCGAGCTTGCCGCTGGCGTAGTAGAGCTGGTCGGTCGAGCAGAGGCCGATCTCGACCACGTCGGCGCCGTAGGCCGCGGCGCCCTCGGCGAAGGCCCGGCTGAGCGACGGGGAGGAGGGGCGCATGTCGTGGCCGACCACGATCGCGGACGCGCCGGTGATCTGCACGAAGGCGGCTCCGAAGGCCCGGGAGAGGCTCTCGTCCCACTGGTCCGGGACGACGCCTCGGACGTCGTACGCCTTCACGAGCTGCTTGAGGTCGCGCACTGCGGCTCCACCCTGGTTCTGTGCTGATCGATACGTCGGGCCACCGGGCCGTCCGGTCGACGGGTCACGGTGACGTCAGACGGGCAGCGTACCCGGGCCGGGCGAACACTCCGTGCCGGGTGATGCGTCAGTTGTCGGGAGAGCGCAGAACCCGGAGGTGGCCGCGGCGACCGCCCTCGGTGGACTCGCCCTCGGTGGCGCGGCCATGACGGGGGGTCGGCGGGCGGGCGGCCTCGCGCACGGCGTTGGCGAGGGCCTCCAGGTCGTCGCTGCTGCGGCGCAGCGGCCCGGCCTCGGCGGCGAGCCGGACGACCTCCCAGCCCCGCGGGGCGGTGAGCCGCTCGGCGTGCTCGGCGCACAGGTCGTAGCAGTGCGGCTCGGCGTAGGTGGCGAGCGGGCCCAGTACGGCGGTGGAGTCCGCGTAGACGTACGTCAGCGTCGCGACGGCCGGTCGGCCGCACGCGGTCCGCGAACAACGACGTACAGAGCTCACGAGGGTGGACGGTACCGCACTCCCCGCCGGGGAGCGAAGACCGCCTGCCCGGAGGCGGTGCCGTGTCGCCCGCCGCACGCTCGTCAGTGCGCCGATCCCCCGGGCGTTTCCCCGCCGGAGTGGTCCACTTCCGACCGTCCAAGGACTACTCTCGGCAGTGATATGGACAGCTCCGCACCGCAGTCATCGACAGGGCCCTCGCGCCGCCCCCGGCACCGCGACCGGCACGGCAGAGGGCTGCGCGGCCCCCTGGCGCCGCCCCAGGTGCCGATCTCGCTCACCCGCTCCGAACTCTTCGACGACTACGTGCGCGAGTCGGTGGAGCGGCTGGAGCGGCGTTGGCCGCAGCTGATCGAGGTGGAGTTCGCCGTCCAGGAGGTGCCGCTGCACGAGGCGGGCGGCGCCGACACCGAGGACGGCGTGCCACTGGGCCGGGTGTCGCCGGGCGAGAAGGGGCGCAAGAGCCAGATCGTGGTGTACCGGCGGCCGGTGGAGATCCGGGCGAAGACCCGGGAGGACCGGGCGGCGCTGGTGCACGAGATCCTGATCGAGCAGGTGGCCGACCTGCTGGGGCTGTCGCCGGACGCGATCGACCCGCGCTACGACGAGGAGTGACCCCCTCGGGAGCCGAAGGGCGCGCCGGTGTCGGAAGCGACGAGCGACAAGCGAGCGATGGGGGTACCCCCGGCCGAAGGCTGGGGGAGAGTGCCGGAACGTGGGGGCACCGCCCAGCCGCCAGGCTGGGGGAGAACGTCGGCACCGGGTCGAGAGCGCCCGGAGGCGAGCGAGGAGTGACAGCCGGGGGCGGGCACCCGCGAACGGGTGCCCGCCCCTGGCGTGCGGTCAGCGCAGGACGACGGCCGGGTCCTGGGCGGCCTGCGGGACCTTGACGGTGCTGTGGTCGTCGCGCAGTGCCTGGACGGTGAACATCGGCACGTCCTTGGTGGGGATGGCGAGCATCCGGGCGGCCACCACCGGGCCGCCGGACTCGGTCTCCACGGTGAGCGCGAAGACGCCGTTCAGCCCGGCGGGCTCGGGCGCCGGGACGGCCACCGTGCCGCCGGCCGGGATCTGGACCTCCTTGGTCGCCGGGGTGCCGCCGCCGCTGCCGGCCGAGCCGGTGACCTTGACGGTGGCGGCGTCGCCGGTGGAGGTCAGGAACAGCGTGGAGGCCCCGGCCCGGTTGTCGGCGACGGTGGCCCGGGCGCCGATCGGGTTGCTGCCGGTGAGCCAGGCCGCGTCGCTCTTGCCGTTGCTGCCCGTACGGTCGACCCGCAGGCCGGCCACGATCGGGGTGGGGTGCTTGTCGTCGCTGGGCGACAGCCGCAGCCCGGCGACCTCGTCGCGGGTGACCTTGCCGAGGTCGACGGCGGCCACCATGCCCGCCTTGACGTGGATCGACTCGTTGCCGGCCGGGGTGAACCAGCCGTTCTTGCCGGAGAGCTGGATCTTCAGGTCGGCGTCGTCCTCCGGCGGCGCCCAGACCACCAGACGGGCCGCCGAGGTGTCGGCGGGCAGGCCGGGCAGCACCTGGGTGGCGGCCGGGTCGGCCGACGCGGGGATCCAGTCGGCGCCCTTGTTGCCGTCGGCGGCGTGCAGCGCCGCGCCGACCCGCCCGGAACGGGCCACCACGTGCACGGCGAGGTCGGTGACGGCGCCCTTGCTGATGGTGGACAGCAGCACCGACTGCGAGCTGCCGGGGGCGACGGTGATGCCGTTGGCGGCGTCGTTGTCGATCAGGCCCTTGTCGCCGTACAGCTTGATGTCGACCACGGCGGCGGAGGACTCGGTGTTGACCAGGCTGACGTAGTCGACCCGGTCGCCGGCCGTGCTGGCCCCGGCGAACCAGAAGTCGGTGCCGGCCGGGGTGCACGTGAGGCCGGACAGGCCCAGGCCGCGCTGCTCGGTGACCACGGTGGTCTGGGTGACGGTGAAGCCGGGGGCGAGCGCGCCGGTGGCGACGGCCCCGGTGCCGGGCGCGGCGTCGCCGTTGGTGGCCGGGCCGGTGGCCGGGGTGCCGGGCTTGGTGACGGTCAGCTTGGCGTCGGCGGGCGCGGCGTTCTTGTCCGGGGCCGGGGCCGCCGGGGCGCCCGAGCCGCTCGGGGCAGGGGTCGCCGGGGCACCCGCCGTCGGGGTGGCCGAGGGCGCGGTGGTCGGCGGGGTGGCGGGGGCGGCCTGGTCGGAGAGCCAGCCGGCGCCGCCGGTGGCCGAGCCGGTGCCGGGCGGGGTGTAGGCGGAGAGCGTGGTCGAGCCGGTCAGGCCCTGGAGCGGCTGCGGGCAGACCGCCGCGGTCCGCTCGACCTGCGCGGTGGCCGGGGCGACAACGTCCGCCTTGGCCGGGCCGGCCGGCTGGCGGACCTGGGCGATCCCGAACACCGCCGCGAGCACCACGGCCGCGGCCAGCAGGGACTGGGTGGTCTTCGTCCCCGCGGACCGGCCGGGGGCCTTCGCCTCGGCGCGGGCGGGCTCGGCCGACTCCGCGGGCTCGAAGGCCCCGGCGGACTCGAAGGCCCCGGCGGACTCGAAGGCCTCAACCGGCTCGAAGGGCTCCTCGGCCCGGTCGGCGGACTTCTTCCTGAAAGCGGGCTTCTTCATCGCGGGTCAGCTCCCCGATCCGTGCTGGTGCGGGTACCGGCCGCCTGGGTCGTTCGGGTCGTAGTAGGGCTCGCCCTGCTGCTGGCCCGGCAGCCAGGGCTGCTGGTGCTGCTCGGGCTGCTGCTGGTACGGGTCGTAGCCGTACTGGCCCTGCTGGTACTGCTCGTAGCCCTGCTGCGGGTAGGCCTGCTGCTGCCCGTCGTACCCCTGGGTGTCGTAGCCCTGGCCGCCGTACGGCGCGGCCACCGGCTGCTGGGCCGCGTACTGGTCGTAGCTGTACGGGTCGGCCTGCTGGTAGGTCTGGTACGGGTCGGTGTACGGCTCGGCCTCCTGGACGGCGGCGGCCGCCTGGACCGCCTCGGTCGCCGGATCGCCGGCCGGCTGGGCCAAGGCCGCGCCCGGCCGGCCCTCGTACACCCCGGGCTCCTCGGCGCCGGGCTCGGCGCCCTCGCCGCGCTCGGCCATCCGGCGGGCCCGGCGGCTGCCGGGGGCGGGGGCCTGCGCCTGGGCGGCGGCGGCCAGCGCGGCGGCGGCCACCACCTCCTCGGGCAGGTCGTCGTCCTTGTGGCTGCGGCGGCCGGGCAGGGCCAGCACCAGGATGGTGAGGCCGAGCAGCGCCTGGGCCCAGATCCAGCCGGTGTGGGCGAGGCTGCCCTCACGGGTGACGGACAGCTTGCCGCCGGCGGCCGGGAGCTTGAAGCCCTGCGCCCAGCCGTCCACCGTGGTGGGCTCCAGGGCGGTGCCGTCCACGGTGGCCTTCCACTCGGGGGCGGCGGCCTCGGCCAGGCGCAGCACCCGGCCGTCCGGGCCAGCCGGGACGGTGGCGCCGAGGTCGCGCACGCCGGCCGGGACGACCACCGGGTTGGCGCCCGGAGCGGTGATCACCGCGCGGACCGCAGGGGCGCCGTTGACCTGCCAGAGCGCGGCGTCGCCGTCCTGGTTGGCCCTGACCAGGCCGGGGGTGGTGTCCAGGACGCCCTTGAAGGCGTCGATCACCGGGCGCTGGACGAGGACGTAGGCGATGCCGTAGCCGGCCAGGGCGTTCGCCTGGTCGGCGCCGGAGCCGGCCAGCAGGCTGCCGACCATCTTGTTGAGTCCGTCCTGGGTGCCGGTGGCCGGGTCGACGGTGGACTCGGCCTGGCCGAGCGTCAGGCCGGCGCCGCGGACCACGGTGTAGCGGACGGCGCCCTTCTCCCCGGTGACGACGAGGGTGCGGGACCGGTCGGTGGTGCCGGCCTCCTCGGCGATGAAGGCGGGCACCTGGCCGGCGTCGCCGCGGTGCAGCGGGCCGCCGGCACCGGTCAGCGCCCACCACAGGCCGGTGCCCAGCGGGGCCAGCGCGGCGGCGGCCACCACCAGGGCGGCGACCGGCTGGCGCCAGCCGAAGGCGATCCCGGCGACGCGGGCGTTGGCGCCGTCGGCGCCGATCGCGGCGGCGGCGAGCAGGGCGATCCCGGCGATCAGGGTGGCCGGGCCGGCCCAGGCGGGCACCGCCGGGCCGCCGGAGGCCGGGGTGACGGAGGTGCCCGCCACCGCGACCGCGAAGACCAGGCCGGCGCCGGCCGCGCCCCAGGCGGCGAGCACCGCGCGGCGGCGGTCGGCGCGCAGCAGCGCGGCGAGCGCGGCGAGCACCACACCGGCGGAGAGCCAGACCGGCGGCACCCCGGCGCCGCCCGGGTTGACCAGCAGCAGGCCGGCCGCACTCGCTCCGGTGCCGTGCAGGCCGGGCAGCCCGGCCTCCAGCAGCAGCCACTGCGGGTGCGACAGCACCTTCAGGGACCAGGGGGCCAGCACGGCGACCGGCACCGCGAGGATCACCAGCACGCGCAGGCCGAGCAGCCGCAGCGCCGTACCGCCGGAGCCGAAGGCGCCACCGCGCAGCACCGCGACGACCAGCGTGGCCAGGCACAGCGGCACCGCGAGCGCCCAGGTCAGCGGGACGAAGGCGGTGGTCAGGGTGAGCAGCAGGACGGTCATCCAGACCGGCCGCCAGCCGGGGCGGGCGCCCTTGGCGGCGCTCTCCGCGCGGATGCCGAGGCCGGCCGCGATCGCGGCGGCGCGGGCCAGCGGGGGCAGCAGCACGGCGAGGACGGCGGTGCCGATCCGGCCCTGGGCGAGCGCGCCGGTCGCGGCGGGCAGCAGCGCGTAGGTGGCGCTGGCCCAGGCGCGGACCAGCTTGGAGGCCAGCAGCGGCCGGGACACCAGGTAGGCGCTGACCGCGGAGAGCGGGACGGTGAGCACGACCAGCACGGTGAGCGCGAGGTCGGCGTGGCCGAACAGCAGCCAGGAGAACACCGCGAGCACGCCGAGGTACGGCGGTGCGGCGGCGGTGGAGCCGGTGCCGATCGGGTGCCAGGCGTCCGCGTACATCGACCAGAGGCCGCCGGCGCCGTCGGAGGCGGGCAGCAGCGCGCCGCCGAACAGCTCGCCGCCGCCGAGCAGGCTGCGGCAGGCGACCAGGGCGAACACCAGCAGGGCGGCGAACAGTACCGGCGCGGGGCGCCGGGCCAGCTTCTTGAGCAGTGCGAACTGCTCGACGACCAGGTCCTCGGACTCCTCGTCGCCGCCGGCCTCGGCGCTGCCGTGCCGGCTGCCGGTGTCGTCGCCGCCCCCTATCCCGAGCGAGCCGATGACGCCCTCGACGGCCAGCCGGGCGGTGGCGCCGGGGGCTGGGAAGAGCGTGCGGTCGTCCAGGGCGTCCGCCGCCCTGGTCCGGGAGCGTCGTTTGCGCGCGGCCAGCACCCGCGGGAAGCGGATGAGTTCGTGGCCGAGGCCGGCCAGTTCGTCGACGGCCTGGCGCGGGTCCTTGCCGAGCAGGTTGGTGACGGCCCGCAGCAGGGTGCCGAGCACCAGGCGCAGCAGCACGTACGGGAAGAGCGCGCCCTTGCAGTTGGCGAGCAGGGTGAAGACGGAGCCGGCCTTGTCCACCCGGTGCGGGTGGGAGGAGCCGCAGTCGATGGCGCGGCGCTCGCGGCTGGCCGCCTCGGCGTGCCGCAGCACGGCGTCGGGGGCGATCACCACGCGGTGGCCGGCGGCGTTGACCCGCCAGCAGAAGTCGGTGTCGTCCCGCATCAGCGGGAGGGCCTTGTCGAAGCCGCCGAGCTCCTCGAAGACGTCCCGGCGCACCAGCATGCCGGCGCTGGAGACGGCGAGCACCGGGCGGACCTGGTCGTGCTGGCCCTGGTCCTGCTCGCGGCGGTCGAGGCCGGTCCAGCGGCGGCCGGAGCGGGCGATCGTCACGCCGACCTCGAGGAGCTGGCGGCGGTCGTACCAGCTGCGCAGCTTGGGGCCGACCACGCCGGCGCTGGGGGTGGAGTCGGCGACCTGGAGCAGGCGGCGCAGCGCGTCGGTCTGCGGTTCGCAGTCGTCGTGCAGCAGCCAGAGCCACTCGACCGGCTGGGTCTCGCGCGGGCCGCCGCGGCCGAGGTCGTCCTCCTGGGCGAGCGGGTCGCCGAAGTCGTCCCAGCCGCCGGTGACCGGGTCGTAGCCGGAGGGGTCGAGCCGGTACGGGAGGTCCTCGGGACGCAGCGGCGGGCTGTTGAAGACGGCCTCGGCGACGGCGGTGCCGAAGCCGGCCCGGCGGCCGAGGATCAGCGGGCCGCTCTCGGGCATCCCGTCGGCGAGGCCGAAGTCGTCGAGGGCTTTCGCGAGCAGTTGCGGGGAGTTGTCGGTGGATCCGGTGTCGACCGCGAGGATCCGCTGGACCTGACGGTCCTGGCCGAGCAGGCCGGCCAGGGCCTGCGGCAGCCAGCGGGCGCCGTCGTGCGAGACGATCACCGCGGTGACCAGGTGACGCGGGTAGGCGGGCGGCCTGGAAGCGGTGAAGCCGCTCTGGTGGCTGTAGACGGTCATCGAGTGCGTGGGCCCCAGTTCTCGGTGGACACAGCCGGTGAACGGCAACCGGATGGCGCACCACACTAACGGCTCCGGATGGCCGCCTCGTGCGCGGTGCCGGTGCGGAGGCGGTGGAGGAGGGGTCCGGGAGCACCGGAAGAACTGCCCGGGAACACGAAAGCGCCCCACCGTCGCGGTGAGGCGCTCGTTCAGCTGTGTGGTTGTCCGTCGTTGTCGGAGGGTCAGCGAGGTCGGGGGTCGCCCCGGTCAGACCGCGCTCTTCTTGAGCCGACGGCGCTCGCGCTCGGAGAGGCCGCCCCAGATGCCGAAGCGCTCGTCATTGGCGAGGGCGTACTCCAGGCACTCCGAGCGGACCTCGCAGGCGAGGCAGACCTTCTTGGCCTCGCGGGTCGAGCCGCCCTTCTCGGGGAAGAAGGACTCCGGGTCGGTCTGGGCGCACAACGCGCGCTCCTGCCAACCGAGTTCCTCCTCATCCTCCGCGATGCCGTCCCCGATCAACAGCTCAAAGAGCTCGCTCATGTGGCGCGCCTCCTCTGCCCCTACTTGGCGTCCCCGTGGTTGCCGTTGCCTCGTGCGGCCGACGACACGAGTGAAATTACAGTTGCGTCACTCTGGCCCAGTCAAGCCGAGCTCTGGTATTGAGGCCGGGATTCACTCCCTGGCACCAAACAGTTACGAATAGTGTACATATCCGGACACATCGGACTTTCGGCCCGAAAGCCTCGGACGGCATCGAACCGTCCACAACCACTCGCGGAATGACGCCCGGTCACCGTCACAGGCCGGTCATCGGCCTGCCTTCCCGGCGATCTTCCCATCGAAACATAGAGAGTGATGAACCACCCCATCAGGGCAAGATCCGGACCTAACCCACTCGAATGCCGCATCCCCCGGTTTGACACCGACCCCGCGCGTGCGGTGTCCTTGCCCCTATGTCAGAGTTCGCCAGCCCCCGGAGCGGTTCCACCCTCCGCCGTGCCGTGAACTCTTGTTGTCGCCTCTGTTCCTGCTGTATCTAGGCGCCCGCGTCCCACCGCGCGCCGCCCCCAGGACACACAGAGGCCGCCCGCGATTCCCGTCCCAGGACATCCCGGATCCGGCTGATCCCGACGAACCAGCCGACTCCTCCGAGGACGACTCCTGTGCGCACCATCCGCATCCGCAAACGGAACCGCGACCGCAACAAGCTCGCCCGCCCGGGCCTCGCCCCCACCCGTCCTTGGACGGACGGGCTCAGCGACGTCTCCATCGCCGGCGACCCGCTCGCCTTCCCCCACCTCGCCCGCACCGACCTGCCCGGGCACCCCGGCACCGTCGCCGAGTACGCCCGGCTGGTGCGCGAGATCGCCGCCGACCGCGCCCGCTGGGAGCCGCTGGTCCGCTACGACGCGCTCACCCGCTGGTACGCCCGGCTGGAGACCGGCCCCGGCTACGAGGTCTGGCTGCTCAGCTGGCTGCCCGGCCAGAGCAGCGGCTTCCACGACCACGGTGAGTCCTCCGGCGTGCTGACCGTCGTCCGGGGCGAGCTGATCGAGCGCTCCCTGACCCACACGGGCGAGGGCTCCCGCACCCTGCGCCCCGGCGGCCAGCGGGTGTTCTCCTCCGGCTACCTGCACGAGGTGGTCAACGGCGCGCTCGAACCCGCCGTCTCCATCCACCTCTACACCCCGGGCCTGACCGAGATGAACCAGTACGGCGCCGCCACCGCCGTCCCCGGGCAGCACCTCCAGCCGCACCCGGAGCCGCACCCGCGGACTCAGGCCGAGAGGCATTGAGCGCGGCTGACGAAGAGTCCGACCGTGGCAGGATGACCCCATGCGCATCGTGGCACTGGCAGGCGGAATCGGCGGGGCGCGCTTCCTGCGCGGACTCCTCGCGGCGGTCGGACCGCAGGACGAGATCACCGTCATCGGCAACACCGGCGACGACATCCACCTCTACGGCCTCAAGGTCTGTCCCGACCTCGACACCGTGATGTACACCCTCGGCGGCGGGATCCACGAGGAACAGGGCTGGGGCCGGACCGACGAGACCTGGTCGATCAAGGCCGAGATGAAGGAGTACGGCGTCGGCCCCGAATGGTTCGGGCTCGGCGACCGGGACTTCGCCACCCACCTCGTCCGCAGCCAGATGCTCACCGCCGGGTACAGCCTCAGCCAGGTCACCGAGGCACTGTGCGTGCGCTGGAAGCCCGGCGTGCGACTGCTCCCGATGAGCGACGACCGGGTCGAGACCCACGTGCGGATCACCGACGAGCAGGGCACCCGGGCGATCCACTTCCAGGAGTACTGGGTCAAGCTGCACGCCGCCGTCGACGCCGATGCGATCATCCCGGTCGGCGCGGACACCGCCAAGCCCGCGCCCGGGGTGCTGGAGGCCATCGCCGAGGCCGACGTCATCCTCTTCCCGCCGTCCAACCCGGTCGTCTCGATCGGCACCATCCTGGCCGTCCCCGGTATCCGGGAGGCCGTCGCCGCCGCACCGGCCCCGGTGGTCGGGCTCTCCCCGATCATCGGCGGGGCGCCCGTGCGCGGCATGGCCGACAAGGTGCTGGCCGCCGTCGGTGTCGAGGCCACCGCCGAGGCGGTCGCGCTCAACTACGGCGCGGCGCTGATCGACGGCTGGCTGGTGGACACCGCGGACGAGAACGCCGTCGCCGCCGTCGAGGCCGCCGGGATCGCCTGCCGGGCCGTCCCGCTGCTGATGACCGACGTCGAGACCACCGCCGAGATGGCCCGGGCGGCGCTCACACTGGCGGAGCAGGTGCGCAAGTGACCGCCTCGCTGGAGGTCCTCGGCGTCGAGGGGATCCCCGAGGTCGACGCGGGCGCCGACCTCGCCGAGCTGATCGCCAAGGCCGGGACGTACCAGGACGGCGACATCCTGCTGGTCACCTCGAAGATCGTCAGCAAGGCCGAGGGCCGACTGCTGCGCGCCACCGACCGCGACGCGGCGATCGACGCCGAGACCGTCCGGGTGGTCGCCCGGCGCGGCCCGGCCCGGATCGTCGAGAACCGCAACGGCTTCGTCATGGCCGCCGCCGGGGTCGACGCCTCCAACACCGCCCCCGGCACCGTCCTGCTGCTCCCCGAGGACCCGGACGCCTCGGCGCGCGCGCTGCGGGCCCGGCTCCAGCGGCTCACCGGCTGCCGGCTCGCCGTCCTCGTCACCGACACCTTCGGACGGCCCTGGCGCAACGGGCTCACCGACGTCGCGATCGGCGCCGCCGGACTGTCCGTCCTGGAGGACCACCGGGGCCGCACCGACAGTCACGGCAACGAGCTGGTCCTCACCGTCACCGCCACCGCCGACGAACTCGCCGCCGCCGCCGACCTGGTGAAGGGCAAGGCCACCGGCGTCCCGGTCGCGGTCGTGCGCGGCCTCGGACACCTCGTCACAGACGAGGACGGCGTCGGCACCCGGCCGCTGGTGCGGCCCGCCGTCGACGACATGTTCCGGCTCGGCACCTCCGAGGCGCTGCGCCAGGCCGTCACCCTGCGGCGCACCGTCCGCGCCTTCACCGCCGACCCGGTCGACCCGGCCGCCGTCCGCCGCGCCGTCGCCGCCGCCGTCACCGCGCCGGCCCCGCACCACACGACGCCGTGGCGGTTCGTCCTGCTGGAGTCCGCCGAGACCCGGGTTCGGCTGCTGGACGCGATGCTCGCGGCCTGGCAGCGCGACCTGCGCGAACTCGACGGCTGGGACGACGCCAAGATCGCCCGCCGTACCGCCCGCGGCAACGTCCTGCGCGACGCGCCGTACCTGGTGGTGCCCTGCCTGGTGATGGACGGCTCCCACGACTACCCCGACCGGCGCCGGGCCGCGGCGGAGCGGGAGATGTTCACCGTCGCCGCCGGCGCGGCCGTGCAGAACCTGCTGGTCGCGCTCACGGGTGAGGGCTACGGCTCTGCTTGGGTGTCGTCCACCATGTTCTGCCGTGACACCGTCCGGGCGGCGCTGGACCTGCCGGACGGGTGGGACCCGATGGGGGCCGTGGCGGTCGGCCGGCCGGCGGAGGCGCCGCGGGAGCGGGCGGAGCGGGGTGCGGACGCGTTCATCGCGGTGCGGTAGGGGATCTCAGAGGCCCCGGTAGATCTCGCGACGGTTGCCCACCTCCACGACGACGATCACCAGAACGTCGTCGTGGATCTCGTACGCCACGCGGTAGATGCCGACGCGAAGCCGATAGAGGCCCGTGTGGCCCGTCAGCTTCTTGACGTCCGGGCCGTCAGCGTACGGGTCGTCGCCGAGCCGGGTGAGCGCGGCGAGAATCTGCATGGCATCGACCTGGCCGATGGCGCGTAGCTGCCGCCGGGCGCTCGCGGTGAATCGGAACGCGTACTTCACCCGGCGCTCCCGGCAGCACCCGGAGGCGCTCCGAAGAGGTCTGCCAGGAGTTCGGCCATGCTCACGGTGGGTTCGTCCCGATGTTTCTCCGCCTCTCGGGCGAGGAGCTCGTCCTCTGCGTCCTCTATGGCATCGAGGATCTCGATCGGCACGACCGCTCCGACACGCTCGCCCTTGCGGGTGATGACGGTGACCTCACCGGCCTCGGCCCGGCTCAGCACCTCGGCGAGATGGGCCCGGACTTCACGGATGTTCAGTTCGTCAGCCATGCTTCAAGCGTACACAACACGTGTACGCATCGCAGCGCTTTCCGCTCAGCGGTGGCGGTGGTCGTTGGGGGTGAGCCTCGGGCCGTAGCGGGGGGCGCGGGCGCCGGTGGCCGTCAGGAGACGGCAGACGCGGTGGCGGTGCGGGCGGTAGGGCTCCAGGAGGGCGAGCATCTGGGCGTCGTCGCTGCGGGGACGCCCGGCCAGGGCCCAGCCGACCAGGTTGGGGAGGTGGAAGTCGCCGACCGAGACCGCGTCCGGGTCGCCGTTGCTGCGCTGGAGGGTCTCGGCGGCCGTCCAGACGCCGATGCCCGGTACGGCCGTCAGTCGGGCGAAGGCCTCCTCGTGGCCCATCGCCGAGGCCTCCTCCAGCCGCGGTGCCAGCCGCACCGCGCGCATCACCGTCGCCGAGCGCTTGGGGTCCACGCCCGCCCGGTGCCACTCCCAGCTCGGGATCATCGCCCACTCGCGGGCCGACGGCGCCACCCGCATGCCCTCGGCCGGGCCGGGCGCCAAGGTGCCGAAGTCCCGCAGCAGGGTGCGCCAGGCGCGGTAGGCCTCGTCGGTGGTGACCTTCTGCTCCAGGATCGCCGGGACGAGGGACTCCAGGACCAGGCCGGTGCGGGTGAGCCGCACCCCCGCCGTACGGCGCTGGGCGTCCCGTAGCGGGCCGGTCGGCAGCACCAGCGCCTCCGGGTGGTCCTCCGCCCCGAGCAGCGCGGGCAGCCGGTCCAGCAGCCACTGCGCGCCGGGGCCCCAGGCGGTCGCCTCGACTTCGCCCTCGGCGGGGTGGGGCCGCACCCGGAGGGTGCCGACGCCGGCCGGGGTGCGGGAGGCGCGCCAGACAGCGCCGTCGCCGGCGGTGCGGTAGGAGGGGTCGGCGGGGCCCCGGCGCAGGGGCAGCAGCGTCCGGGCGACGTCGAGCGGGAAGCCCGGCCGCCAGCGCCGTACCGCCTCGCCGCCCGTCACTGCCGTCGCCTCCTGTGGTCCCTGGGGCTATGAACGATACGCGGGGAAGGCGACAGGCCGGGGCGCGGGGAACGGCCGTACGGGATGGGGACGTTGGCCGGCTACCGCGCCGCGGCCGTGCGCAGGGCCGGGAGCTGGGCGTAGAGCGCGGCGCCGGGGCTTCCGGTGTTGAAGGCGTCGCGGTGGCCGGAGATGGCGGCGAAGTCGACCACCGTGCCCTTGGGGGGCACACAAGGGGGATCGTCGTTGCGAACCGGGCGGCCCGCCACGTCGCCTCGCGCCCGCTCGGCCGCCCCTCCCGGCCTCCCACCCGAAGGCCGTAGGCTGGGGCGCACCATGACTGCGCCATTCGCTGCCGATGCCCGCACCCCCGTCGAGCTGCTGCACGCATATCTGCGCGGCGGCACCCCTTCGGTCGATCCCGCGGCCCCGCTGGTCACCTTCTACGACGACGCCACCGGCGAACGGGTGGAACTCTCCGCCCGGACCTTCGACAACTGGGTCGCCAAGACCGCCAACCTCCTCCAGGACGAGCTGAACGCCGGTCCGGGCGACCGCGCCGCGCTGCTCCTGCCCGCCCACTGGCAGAGCGCCGTCTGGCTGCTGGCCTGCTGGTCGGTCGGGGTGACGGCGGTGCCGGGCGGCGACCCGGCCGCCGCCGACCTGGTGGTGAGCGGCCCGGACGGCCTGGAGGCCGCCCAGGCGTGCGAGGGCGAGCGCGTCGCGCTCGCGCTGCGGCCGCTCGGCGGCCGCTTCCCGCAGCGCCCGGACGGCTTCCTGGACTACGCCGCCGAGGTGCCCGGCCAGGGCGACCGCTTCGCGCCGTACTCCCCCGTGCCCCCGGAGGGGCCGTCGCTGGAGACCTCGGTGGACGGGCTGCCGCTGAAGCTGACCGGCGAGCAGACCGTCGCGCTGGCCCGGGAGGGGGCCGTGCGCCTCGGGCTGGAACCCGGCGCGCGCGTCCTGTCCACGTCCTCCTTCGACGACTGGGCGGGCCTGGAGGCCGGCTTGCTGGCCCCGCTGTCGGCCGGCGCCTCGGTGGTGCTGTGCCGCAACTCCGAGGGCCTGAGCGCCGAGCAGTGGGAGAAGCGGGTCGAATCCGAACGGGTGACACTGCGCCTCGGCTGACCCCCGGCGAGGGCCCGGCGGGTAGGGATCCCTGCCATGGCCGAGGATGACACCGAGCACCCCCCGACCGATGACGTTCCCCCGACGGACACTCCCCCGAACGGACCCGGACGCCCGCGCAGGCGCCGGCGGTGGCTGATGATCACCGCCGGCGTCGTCGCGTTCCTGGCGGTCGTCACCGGAGCGCTGCTCTACATCGCCTACCGCAAGCTGGACGGCAACATCCGGACCGACTCGGCCACCGACAAGCTGCTGGCCGAGCTGGAGGCCGAACGCCCGAGCCGTACGGCCGGGGCCGGCGGCGCCGAGAACATCCTGTTGATCGGCAGCGACGACCGCTCCGGCGCGAACTCCTCCTACGGCGGCGAGGCCGGCACCCAGCGCTCGGACACCACGATCCTGCTGCACCTGGCTGCCGACCGTAAGCATGCGACGGCGGTCTCCATCCCGCGTGACGTCATGGTCACCGTCCCGGCTTGCGAGAAGCCGGACAGCACCCGGAGCAAGTCGGGGCTGATGCAGTTCAACTGGGCCTTCGAGCTGGGCGGCCCGGCCTGTTCGATCCGTACCGTCGAGCAGCTCAGCGGCATCCGGATGGACCACTACCTGATCCTCGACTTCAACGGCTTCAAGACGATGGTGGACGCGATCGGCGGGGTCGACGTGTGCGTGCCGCAGCCGATCCACGACAAGGACGCCAAGCTGGACCTCGCGGCCGGCCGGCAGGTGCTGCACGGCGAGCAGGCGCTCGGCTACGTCCGGGCCCGGGAGAGCCTGGGCGACGGCAGCGACACCCAGCGGATGGGGCGTCAGCAGCAGTTCCTGGCCTCGCTGATCCGCAAGGTGCAGTCGCAGGGGGTGCTGCTGAACCCGGCGAAGCTGTGGCCGGTGCTGGACGCGGCCACCTCCTCGATCAAGGCGGACGGCGGGCTGTCGTCGCTGGGCGCGCTGTACGACCTCACCCAGGACCTGCGCGGCATCCCCTCGCCGGACGTGGAGTTCCTGACCGCGCCGCGCCGCCCGTACCGCTACGACTCGGACCGGGACGAGTTCGTGCAGCCGCAGACCACCCAGCTGTTCACCGCGCTGCGGGACGACCGGCCGATCGCCGTCCGGCCGCCCGGCTCGGCACCCACGGCGGCGGCGAGCCCGTCCGCCGGGGCAGGGTCGAACCAGGCGACGGCGTCGCCCTCGGCGAGCGCCGCACCCACCTTCGAGGGACGCACGGCCGACGTGGACGCCTGCGCGCAGCACTGACGCCCCACGTCGGCTTTGCCGATCCATTACTCTTTCGTGACGGATGTCATACCAGGAACGATTCCCCGTTCGGCTCGTCTAGTGTGTCCGGATCAGCCCGCTACCCGAGTGGGCCGCCCCCGTGACCGGCCGGACGAAGGGAGCCGCGTGCAGCAGGACATGCCGGAAACCGGCCAGGGCAACGGGGAGGGCCGCCGGACGACCAGGCGCCTGGCGGCGGCCGCCGCCAGGCGGAACCGGCGCCGACGAATACTCAAGTGGACGGCCGGCACCGGCGCGCTGGCGATGGTCGCGGGCTGCGGCGGGGCGTACTACCTGTACCAGCACTTCAACGACAACCTGACCTCGGTCAAGGTCCAGCTGGGCGAGGAGGCCGAGCGGCCCCAGGCCGCCGGGGACGCGCTGAACATCCTGGTGATCGGCACGGACAGCCGGCAGGGCCTCGGGCGCGAGTACGGCGACGAGGGCAGCACCGGGCACGCCGACACGACGCTGCTGTTCCACATCGCCAAGGACCGCACCAACGCGACCGTGATCAGCATCCCGCGCGACCTGATGGTGCCGATCCCGGAGTGCCGGACCGACCAGGGGAAGAAGATCCCCGGCTCGGCGCGGGAGATGTTCAACACCAGTCTGGGCCAGGACGGGCGCGACGCGGGCTGTACCTGGAAGACCGTCGAGAAGATGACCGGGATCCGGGTCGACCACTTCGTGCAGGTCAACTTCGAGGCGGTGAAGACCCTGTCCACCGCCGTCGGCGGCGTGGAGGTCTGCGCGGCCAAGGACATCGACGACAAGGACTCGCACCTGAAGATGTCCAAGGGCCGCCACACGGTCCAGGGCGAGGAGGCACTGGCCTTCGTCCGCACCCGGCACGCGGTCGGCTTCGGCGGCGACCTCACCCGGATCCCGCTCCAGCAGCAGTTCATCAGCTCGATGATCCGCAAGATCAAGAGCGACGACACCCTGACCAGCCCCACCAAGCTCTACAAGCTCGCGGACGCCGCCACCAAGGCGCTCACCGTGGACTCCGGCATCGGCAGCGTCGACAAGCTCAAGGACCTGGCGCAGGACATCAGCAAGGTGGACACCAAGAACATCACCTTCACCACCGTGCCGGTCCTGGACGACCCCAAGGACGACGACCGGCTGATCCTCAAGCAGCCCGACGCCGAGCAGGTGTTCTCGATGATCGCGGGCGACCGCTCGCTGACCGGGACGGCCACCCCGCCGGCCACCGACACCCCGGCCCCGGCCGCCCCCTCCTCCGCCGCCCCGGCCACCACCGCTCCGGCGGTGGACGCCAAGGACGTCCGGGTGACGGTGCGCAACGGCAGCGGGACGCGCGGGCAGTCCGGTCCGACGGTGGAGAAGCTGAAGGCCAAGGGCTTCGCCAAGGCCGCCGTCGCCTCCGACTCGGCGGTCACGGCGACCACCACGGTGTCGTACCCGGCCGGCCAGGAGGCCGAGGCCGCCGCGCTGGCCGCCGCCCTCGGGCTGCCCGCGGACGCCGCACGGCAGGACCCGAAGGCGGACCCGAAGGGCGCACTGGTACTGGTGCTCGGCAAGGATGTCCTCGCGGCCCCCACCCAGGCACCGACGGAGGCGCCGAAGGACCTCCAGCGGGTGCAGGCGGACGACACCGACGTCTGCGCCAAGTAGTCGGCAGGGGCCGCGGGTTCCGTCGTCATCGGTGAGGACGGCGGCCGGGCTCGCACCCGACCCGCCCTCAACCGCCCCCGGCGGTACCGGCGGTGGCGGTCACCGCTCTCAACCCGCCCGGGAGAGCACGTCCTTCGGGGACGGGCCGATGCTCCTTATCACCCGACGGGCCAGTGAGCGGGGCGAGGTGATGAAGCCGAAGCCCCAGCTGAGGTGCATGGTCGCGAGCGCCACCGGCAGCAGCGCCTTGGCCTTGAGGGACAGGCCGCGGCCCTCGACCACCGCGCCGCCCAGGATGCCCAGCAGGTAGGCGCCGGGCACCGCGAGGAAGGCCGGGTGGACGGCGGCTCCGAGCACCAGCCCGAGCACGACCGCGAGCAGCGCGGACGGCGGGGCGAGGTAGCGCAGGTTGACCGAGCCGCGGTGGTAGCGGGTGACCACCCGGCGCCAGCGGCCGTAGTCCTTGTACTGCTTGGCCAGCGCCCGGACCGACGGCCGGGGTCGGTAGGTCACCTTGAGCTGCGGGGTGAACCAGACCAGCCCGCCGTCCTGGCGGATCCGGTAGTTCAGCTCCCAGTCCTGGGCGCGGATGAACTCCTCGTTGTAGCCGCCGAGCTTCTCCAGCACCTCCCGCCGGAACACCCCGAGGTAGACGGTGTCCGCCGGGCCGGCCAGGCCGCCGGTGTGGAAGGCCGCGTTGCCGACACCGATCTTGGAGGTCATCGCGGCCGCGACCGCGTGCTCCCACTCGGTCTCGCCCTCGGCGTGCATGATGCCGCCGACGTTGGCCGCGTCCATCTCGCCGAGCAGCCGGACCGCCGTGGTGATGTAGCCCGGGGTGAGCAGGCCGTGACCGTCCACGCGCACCACTATCGGGTGCTGCGACCCTCGGATGGCGGCGTTCAGCCCCGCGGGGGTCCGGCCGGTGGGGTTCTCCACCGTGCGCACCCGCGGATCCTCGGCCACGAGCGCGGCCGCGATCTCGGCGGTACGGTCGGTGGAGGGGCCGAGGGCGATCACCACTTCGATCGGCCCGGGGTACTCCTGGTCCAGGATGCGCCGGACCGCCGTGCGCAGGTGTCGTTCCTCGTTGAGCACCGGCATGATCACGGAAACAGCCGGCAGCTCCTCAGCAGCCTTGGTGTTCATCGGGGCCAACCGTACCGGTGCCGACGTGCATCCGTCTTGTCCCGGTCTGGGCGGCCTCGGGCACCCCGAAGGGCGGTACCGGCGCTGTGATCACGCCCACCGTACCGCTCCGTTCCCCCCAGCCCGAATCGGAGTGGGAACGGTGCAGGTTCGGGGCAGGTTCAGAGCCAGTGGTGAACGACGATGAACAGCGCGAAGCCGGCCACCGAAAGGGTGTTCACCAGGCGCTGCGGACGGCCCAGCCGGTCCGGCAGCACCTGCTTGGGGCGCAGGTCGGGGCGGTGGGCGGCGGTGGCGACCACCCGGGCCAGCTCCACCGGGTCGTACCGCTCGCCGAGGTGGCGGGCCAGCCGGGACATCGGCCAGCCGGTCACGGAGAGGTCCTCGCCGCCGCGCAGCCGGATGATCAGCCGCCGGCGGTGCACGGCGGCGGCGGTGATCTGCGGCCACCGGAAGTGGCGGACGCGCAGCGCGGTGGCCACCCGCAGGCCGTCCCGGTCGGCCACGATCTGCCAGGACAGCGCGTGGCCGCAGGCGAGGATCGCCGAGGAGCCGAACCAGAGCGGGCGCAGCAGCCCCTGCCACCAACCCCCGCCGCTCAGGAACACCACGGCGGCGGCGAGCAGCAGCGCCATCGCGGGCCCGGGCAGCACGCGCAGCAGCACGGGTATCTCCCAGCGGCGGGCGGCCACCGGTCGGGCGTCCGAACCGGCCGGGTGGGCGGCGGCCACCGTCTCGGCGGTGAGTTCGGCGACGGCGAGTTCCTGCTCGCGTGCGTACTCGGCCTTGCGGTTCAGCCGCGGCGCCCGGGCGACGGGGGCAACCTCGGCGGCCACCCAGTTCGGGTCGTGGTCCAGCAGTCCGGGGCGGACCAGGAGCTGCCGGTCCGGGCCGTCCGGGCCGCGGTAGAGCACGGCGGGGACGCTGCGGCCGGTCCGGGCCAGCCGGGCGACGGCCTGCGCGGGGGTCGGGCGGTCGTAGGGCCCGGCCTCGTCGGACGACGGGCCGGGGTAGTCCTCGTCCTCCTCGGTCTCCGGGAGGTCGGGCACCCAGGCCGGGCCGTCGGTGTCCGGGTCGCCGTGGCGGGCCCAGCGGTAGCGGTCGCGCTCGACCAGGCGCCAGAGCGCGGGCCCGTCCGGCGGGCCGTCCAGCGGCAGCACCAGCAGATCGCCGCGGGCGTCGGTACGGACGCGGACGGCCAGCGCGGGTGCGGAGCCCTCGAAGGCGGGCCGGGCGCGGCGGGCGTTCGCAGCGGCGGCCGAGCCGAGCAGCAGGAGGCCGAGCAGGGCGCTCAGGCCGCCGAAGGCCACCTGGCCGGAGAGGTCGTAGTCGTCGCCGGCGGCGCGCACGGAGTCGCCGTTCACCAGCAGTGGGACGGGCTCGCCGGGCTGCGGTTGCCGCTGCCACTGGACGTCCAGGGCGGCGGTTCGCTCCGGGCCGCCGCCGGGCGGCTGGAAGCGGACGGTCAGCACGCCGTCCCCGTCGCTCGATCCGGCGGTGCCGACCACCCGGGTGGCCCGCCCGTCGGCGGCCCGCTGCCCGGCCTGCGCCCAGAGGCCGTACAGCGGGAGCGCCAGGGCGACCATGAGCAGCAGACCGCCGAGGAGACGGCGGCCCGGGCCCTCGGGCTCGGGGTGGACGGGCGAGGGCGCCCCGGCGGCCGTCCACGGGAAGGGGACGGGCGGGGCCGCCAGTTCGTCCAGTTGCCGGCGGGCGCGGCGGCGGCCGAGTTCGGCGCCGATCAGCACGGCGGCGAGCAGCAGGTTCATCAGGACGGCCGACCAGCGGGCGAGCGGGGAGACCAGGCCGCCCGGGGCGTACCAGAGCACCGCCAGGGCGACCGGGGGGACCAGTGCCCGGAAGCGGGGCTTGGCGATCAGCAGGACGATCTCGGCCAGCACCGTCCAGAACGCCAGTGTGGAGCCCCAGGTGTCCTGGCAGACGCCCTGGACGTTGCAGCCGCCGGTGTCGGCCGGCTCCACGGCCGTGGCCAGGGCGAGGAAGGCGGCCGGGGCGAGCGCGAGCCAGCGGGTGTCCAGCCGCCAGGCGGTCCGGGCGGCGCGCCAGCGGGCGGCCGCGGCCGCGGTGAGGGGCGCGGCGCTGGGCAGGGGTGGGGCGTCCGAGGGCAGCATCCGGCGATGATCTCAGCATCGGATGATCAGGCCGGCAGTCCGGTGGCCGTCCATGCCGCAGGGGCCGGGCGCTGTGCGCGCCCGGCCCCTGACCCCCGTTCCCCCCGGTTTCCCCCGTTCCCCCGTTCCTCCCCCGTGGGGGTTCGCCCCGACGTCCCCCGTCGCCGGGTCAGTCCGTCGCGATGGCCGCGAGGACGTTCATGCGTCCGGCCCGGAAGGCCGGGACGAGTGCGGCGACCAGGCCGATCACCACCGAGGAGACCAGCGTCACCGCGATCACGGTGGTCGGGACGGAGAGCGTCCCGAGCCCCTGGTCCCGCAGCACCCGCTGGGCGGTGATGCCCCAGGCCAGGCCCAGCCCGGTGCCGAGGACGGCGCCGAACACCGCGATCACCACGGACTCCAGCCGGATCATCCGGCGCAGCTGGCGGCGGGAGAGCCCGATCGCCCGCAGCAGGCCGATCTCGCGGGTCCGCTCGACCACCGACAGCGCCAGGGTGTTGACCACGCCGAGCACGGCGACGGTGATCGACAGGCCGACCAGTCCGTAGATCAGGTAGAGCAGGGTGTTGATCTGGGACTGCACCAGCTCCTTGTAGCCGGCCTGGTCCTTGACGCTCAGCTGCGGGTACTGCTTGAGCGCGTCCTCCAGGGCGGTGAGCGTCTTGGCGACGTCGGTGCCGGAGGAGGCCTTGGCGAAGAAGGTCCAGACCGGCGGCTGCTCGGCGGCCGGGACGACCTCGGTCATGGTGTCGAGGCCGACGAAGGTGCCGTCGCCCAGCAGCCCGCCCTTCTCGAAGACCACGCCCACCGGCAGGGTCTGGGTGCGGCCCTTGCCGTAGTCGACGGTCAGCCGGTCGCCGACCTTCAGGTTGTGGTCCTTTGCGAAGGTCTCGCCGATCCCCAGCGAGCCGTGCCCGACCGAGTCCACCGCGCCGGCGGTGACCGTGGGGTGGAAGTCGGTGCCGAAGAAGCTGGTCGGCACGGCGGTCAGGTTCGTCCTGGCGCTCTGCCCGCCGGGCAGCTGGACCTTCGTGTGGTTGAAGGCCTCCTGGGTGGTGATGTGATCGATGCCCGGGGTCCGCTTCACCGCGTCCATCATGTCGGTGGTGACCGGGGTGCGGCCGCCCGAGATGATGTAGTCCACGCCCACCGACTTGTCGATCTGCGCGCTGGCCGAGGTGACGGCCGAGGAGCTGAACACCGACGAGCCGATCACCAGCGCCAGCCCGATCATCAGCGCGGCGGCGGTGGCGCCGGTGCGGCGCGGGTTGCGCATCGCGTTGCGCTGGGCGAGCTTGCCGGAGGGGCCGAACAGGGCCGGGAGCAGGGCCCCGAGCACCTTGATGACGACGGTGGCCAGCAGCGGGCCGAGCACGACGAAGCCGATCAGGGTGAGCAGCAGGCCCAGGCCCAGGTACTGGCCGCCGGTGGACGCCTTCTGCGCCGAGCCCGCGAGCACCAGCAGCGCGGCACCGCCCCCGGTCAGCACCAGGCCGGTGATCGTCCGGACGATGTTGGAGCGGGCCTCGGCCGGGGTGCCGTGGTCGCGCAGGGCGGCCATCGGCGCGATCTTGCTGGCCCGGCGGGCCGGGATCCAGGCCGCGATGACGGTGATCAGGATGCCCACCGCGTAGCCGGCCACGAACACGTCGGGCCCGATCTCCAGGTCGCCCGCGTTGAGGTCCATGCCGATCGCGTTCATCAGCTTGATCAGGCCGACCGCGACGCCCAGGCCGACCGCCACCCCGAGGGTCGAGCCGAGCACGCCCAGGATCAGCGCCTCGACCAGCACCGAGCCGTTCACCTGTCGGCGGCTGCCGCCGATGGCGCGCAGCAGGCCGATCTCGCGGGTGCGCTGGGCGACCAGCATCGAGAAGGTGTTGATGATCAGGAAGCCGCCGACGATCAGCGAGATGCCGGCGAAGCCGAGCATCGCGTACTTCATGAAGTTGAGGCCGCTGCCGATCGACTTGGTGTTCTCGTCCTTCTGCTCGGCCGCGGTCTTGACCTGGTAGCCGGCGCCGACCTTGGCCAGGGCGTCGGCCTTGAGCTGGTCGTTGCTGCGGCTGCCGTCGCCGAAGGCCTCGACGGAGGTGTAGGCCTGCTCGCCGAGCAGCACCTGCTGGGCGGTCGGGGTGTCCAGGAAGGCCAGCGCCGCGCCCGGGTTGGTGGTGGTGAAGGTGGCGATGCCGACGATCGTGTACGGGTGCTGCCCCCCGGCGTTGTCGACCCGCAGCTTGTCGCCGAGGCCGAGCTCGGCCTTCTTGGCGGTGTCCGCGTCCAGGACCAGCTCGCCGGAGTTCTGCGGGACGTGGCCGGAGGTGATCTTCACCGGGTTGCGCGGGGTGTCGGTCCAGTTGCCGAGCAGGGTGGGCGCGCCGGTGGTCGGGCCGACCAGCTTGTTGGTGGCCGGGTTGACCAGGATGGCGTTGCCGACCATGACCTGGCCGACGGCCGTCTTCACCCCGGGCACCGCGGCGACCTGCTGGGCGAGCGAGACCGAGACGGTCGACGGCTTGTCGCCGGCCTGCTGGTCGTCGTCGGCCGGCTTGGGCGGCTGGACCGAGATGTCCGAGGCGGTCGCGGCGAACAGCTTGGAGAAGGTGCTGGTGGCTGTGTTGGAGAACACCAGGGTGCCGGACACGAAGGCGACCGACAGCACGACGGCGACGAGCGAGAGCGCCATCCGGCCCTTGTGGGCGAAGAAGCTCCGCAGTGAGGTCTTGAGCAGCATGGTGAGGTCGTCCCGCCGCTCAGCTGGTGCGCTTGCCGTCGAAACGGCGCATGCGTTCGAGGACGGAGTCGGCGGTCGGCGCGTGCATCTCGTCGACGATCACGCCGTCGGCGAGGAAGAGCACGCGGTCCGCGTAGCCGGCGGCGACCGGGTCGTGGGTGACCATGACCATGGTCTGGCCCAGCTCGTCCACCGAGCGGCGCAGGAAGGTCAGCACCTCGGCGCCGGCCCGGGAGTCCAGGTTCCCGGTGGGCTCGTCGCCGAAGATGATCTCGGGGCGGGCGGCCAGGGCCCGGGCCACCGCGACGCGCTGCTGCTGGCCGCCGGAGAGCTGGGTGGGGCGGTGCTTGAGCCGGCCGGCCAGGCCGACGGTCTCCACCACCTGGTCCAGCCAGGCCTGGTCGGGCTTGCGGCCGGCGATGTCCATCGGGAGCGTGATGTTCTCCAGCGCGTTCAGGGTCGGCAGCAGGTTGAACGCCTGGAAGATGAAGCCGATCTTGTCGCGGCGCAGCCTGGTCAGCTGCTTGTCCTTGAGGCCGGTGATCTCCGTGTCGCCGATCCAGATCCGACCGTCGCTGACCGTGTCCAGGCCGGCCAGGCAGTGCATCAGCGTCGACTTGCCGGAGCCGGAGGGGCCCATGATCGCGGTGAAGCGGCCGCGCTGGATGTCCACGTCGACCGCGTCCAGGGCGGTCACCTTGGTCTCGCCCGAGCCGTACGCCTTGGTGACCTGACGGGCCGACGCGGCGACGGCGGACGGTCCGCCGGGAAGCTGGGGGTCGTACACGGCTGCTGCCGTCGTCACTGGAGTCTCCTAAGAAGTGGGCCCACCCGTTGGCCCCCACCCTGCCGACACGGTCGGCCGCGGACCCGACGGAGTCGGGCCGCGTTCGGGCGGGTGGGGACGTGAGATCCACGTTAGGAGTCGGTTGCGGGCCGCTCGTCCTCCGTCGGAATGAAGCGGTGCAACCAAGGTTCTACGGGGTGCGGCACCCCCTCCCCCTAGGGGGCGCCGCGGAGCGTCTCGGGGTCGCCCCGTACGGGGTCGCACCGGCCGCTGCTCAGCCGGTCAGCGCGGGTGCGGCCAGCCGCTCCAGGGCGTCGGCGAAGCCCGCCACGACGGGGGCCAGCAGGGCGTCGGTCTCGCGCTCGACCAGGGTGGTGCCGTCCTCCCCGGCGGTGATGTGGCGGTCGAGCACGAACCAGCCCTGGGTGATGTGGCCGGCGCCCATCGAGCTGAGCACCGGGCGCAGCGCGTAGTCGACCGCGAGGACGTGCGCGGGCGAGCCGCCGGTGGCCAGCGGCAGGACGGCCTTGCCGGCCAGCGCGTACTGCGGGAGCACGTCCAGCAGGGCCTTCAGCAGGCCCGAGTAGGCGGCCTTGTAGACGGGGGTGCCGATGACCACGCCGTCGGCGCGGGCGAACAGCTCGGTGACGGCGACGATCTCGGGGTGGTCGAAGTCGCCCGACAGCAGCGCGTGCGCGGGCAGGCTGCGGGCCTCGAAGGGGATGACGTGGTGGCCGCGGTCGGCGAGGCGGGCGTCGACGTGGCGCAGCAGGCGGGTGGTGCGGGAGGTGGCGGACGGGGAGCCGGAAACGGACAGGACGGTGGCCATGGTTCACCTCTGGCTGGAAGCGGGCGGCTCTTCGAAACGGCGCCGCAGCGGGCGGGGCGCTGCGGTTCGGTGCTCGGAAGGGGGCGTCTCGACGGGCGCGAGGCGCGAGTGTCAGCCGCGACAGAGCGAACAGGCCACCCCACGCCGCAGGTCGACGTGCCGCCGACGCGTGAGTGCCCAACGCTGATCCATGCCTGAAATGCAAACACGCTGTGTTCGAGGCGGTCAAGAATCGTTTCGGCAGCCGGAACGCGGGTGACGGGACGTTTCAGCGGAACGATCCGGTACGTGCATCAAAACTGCTACAAGAGGCCTGGTGGGGCCCCCGGGGGGAGTCAGGCCGAGCGGGGTCGGGCATCCTCGACGGCATGAACACGTGGCAGGAGGGCCGCCCGGGCGGCGGCGGGAACCCGTACGGAGGCAACGGCGGAGGCGGGGCGGCGGCCGAGCCGCCGCTGCCGACCTCGCTGAACCCGCGCGGGCCGGGGGCGCCCGCGCCGCGGCAGCCCGAGCCGTCCCGGTACGGCGGCGTCCCGCCGCAGGGCGTGCCCGGTGGCCCGGGCCGGCCCGGTGGCCCCGGCGGTCCCGGCCGGCCGGGCGGTCCGGGTGGTCCGGGTGGTCCCGGCGGCCCGGCCGGTGCGCGGCCGGCCGGTGCCCAGGCCAAGCGCTGGCCGCGGCGGCGCATAGTCAAGTGGTCGGTCTTCGGCCTGCTGATCGCCGTGATGGTGACCGCCGTCTCCACCTACTTCTGGGCGGACTCCAAGCTCAACCACGACAACGTGCTGGCCGGCTACCCGGGCCGCCCGGCGGCGGGCAAGGGCACCAACTGGCTGATCGTCGGCTCGGACAGCCGCGAGGGCCTCTCCGAGGCCCAGCAGGACGAGATGCACACGGGCCACGACGTCGAGGGCAAGCGCAGCGACTCGATGATGATCCTGCACATCGGGGACCACGGGAACACCCTGATGAGCATCCCGCGCGACTCCTGGGTACCGATCCCGGAGTTCAAGGCGAGCAACGGGAAGACCGTCAAGGCCACCACCTCGAAGATCAACTCGGCCTTCGCCAACGGCAACGGCCGGCTCCTGGTGCAGACCGTCGAGCTGAACACCGGCATCCACATCGACCACTACGCCGAGATCGGCTTCGCCGGGTTCGCCGGCATCGTCGACTCGATCGGCGGCGTCGAGATGCACATCGACCAGGACATCAAGGACCGGGACTCCGGCCTCGACCTCAAGGCCGGCGACCAGACCCTCAACGGCGTCCAGGCCCTCGCCTTCGTCCGCCAGCGCCACCAGATGGCCGACCAGGACCTCGGCCGGATGCGCAACCAGCAGAAGTTCCTCGGCGCCCTCGCCCACCAGGCCGCCTCCCCCGGCACCGTGCTCAACCCGTTCACCTTCTACCCGCTGGTCGACTCGGCGCTCGGCACCCTGATCGTCGACGACGACTGCGGGCTGACCGACCTGGGCTCGCTCTTCCTCGCCATGAAGGACGTCAACGGCGGCAACGGCAAGACCATGACCGTCCCGATCGGCAACGCGGACTACCACACCAAGACCGGCGAGTCCGCGGTGCAGTGGGACGCCGGCAAGTCCAAGCAGGTCTTCGACGCCTTCAAGAACGACACCACGGTGCCGGACTTCAAGTAACCGGCGACTCCGGGCGACCGGCTCCGCCCTCGCCTGACGGCACGCCGCGGTTCCCGGCCGTCGGCATGCCGCCGCCCCGGCGTCAGGCGGACGGAGGGGTCGGCAGCCGGTCGAGCGCGATCCCGAAGTGCTCCCGGTACGCGGACAGCGCCCCGGCGTCGGTGAGTTGCTCCTCGGTGCGGCCGCCGTCGGGGGCGGTCCGGATCAGCCGGGTGCCGCTGAGGGTGGTGCGGCCGCCGTCCGGGGCGAGCAGCGAGCAGGTGGTCGACCGGGTGAAGTGGGACTGCGGCGAGGTGGTCTGCCACCAGCAGGTCGGCCCGAAGTCGGCCAGGTGGTACGGGCGCGGGTCGAGCCGGTACTGCGGCACGCCGTCCAGTCGTACGTCCAACTCGCCGTGGTCGCCGTACGGACCGATCACGACCGTGCCGTGCGGGTCGGGCTGGGCGCCGCGCTCCTCCAGGCGCAGCGGGAGCAGGCTGAACCGGCCGAACCCCACGTCGACCAGCCAGGGTTCGTCCAGGTCGACCCGCAGCGCCAGGTGGTCGAACGGCGGCCCGGGCCGCTCCCCGCCCAGGCCCCGGGCGGCCAGCAGGCTCACCCGGTACCCCAGCGCGCGCAGCAACTCGGCGAAGGCGCCGTTGAGTTCGTAGCAGAAGCCGCCGCGCCGCCGGTCCACCAGCTTCGCCACCAGGGCGGCCGGCTCCAGCACCACGGGCTCGCCGAGGTGGATGCTCAGGTTCTCGAACGGAACCGCCCGAAGGTGGGCCCGCTGCAGCAGCGCCAGGCCCTCCGCCGAGGGCGGCCCGGGCTCCGTCACGCCGATCCGCTCCAGGTACGCCGCCCGTACGTCCGGTGCCAGTCCCTCGTACGCCTTCTCGTGATCCACCCGCCCATTCCACCCGGGCGGCGGGCGATCGACCATCGGTCCTTCGTCCTAGGCCATTCCACGGTCGGCGGGCATGCCACCGCCCCGGAGCGGAAGGTCGGCAGGTCCGACTCCCCGCTCCGGGGCGGTGGGTTGTCACCGGTCCCGGAGGACGGTGATCAGGCGATCTCGCCGGACTTGGCGATGGTGATCTTGGCCGAGGTGCGGCCGCTCTGCGAGCCGAGGCCCTCGATCTTCTTCACCAGGTCCATGCCCTCGACGACCTCGCCGAAGACGACGTGCTTGCCGTCCAGCCAGTCGGTGACGATGGTGGTGATGAAGAACTGCGAACCATTGGTGTTGCGACCGGCGTTGGCCATCGAGAGCAGACCCGGGCGGTCGTGCTTCAGCTCGAAGTTCTCGTCCGCGAACTTCTCGCCGTAGATGCTCTTGCCACCGGTGCCGTTGTGGTTGGTGAAGTCACCGCCCTGCAGCATGAAGGCGGGGATCACGCGGTGGAAGCCGGAGCCCTCGTAGCCGAAACCGTTCTGGCCGGTGGCCAGCTCGCGGAAGTTGCGGGCGGTCTTCGGGACGACGTCGTCGAAGAGCTTGAAGACGATGCGGCCGGCCGGCTCGTCGTTGATGCTGATGTCGAAGAAAACGTTGGAACCCATGCAGGGATCATGGCACGAGCGACCCACCGTCGCTCGCCACCCCCGGAGCGCACGAGGTCGGATCGGCGTGTTATCCGGCGGGCGTCGGGCGGAAGCTGGCATCGACGTCCGGTTCGAACCTCGAGTGACTCGACGGGCGCTTCGACCGGGACGACGGGGTGGACGGCATGCGGATCGGTGAACTGGCCCGGCGGACGGGCGTGAGCGAGCGCTCGCTGCGGTACTACGAGCAGCAGGGCCTGCTGTTCGCGCAACGCACCCGGGGCGGCCACCGGGAGTACCCGGAGACGGCGGTGGACCGGGTGGTCCACATCCAGGAGCTGTTCGCGGCCGGGCTGCACAGTCGCACCATCCACAAGATCCTGCCCTGTATGCGGGACTCCGACGGCGGCCCGGACAAGACCGCCACGCCGCTGCTGGTCCAGGAGCTCACCGCGGAGCGCGACCGGATCGACCGGATGATCACCGACCTGCTGCGCTCGCGGGAGGTGCTGGACGAGGTGATCGCCGGCGCCTCCGGGAAGTCGGCGGCGGCGTAGCGGGCTCAGGCCTTCAGCTTGCGCCAGACCGTCTCCAGGGCGGCGATGTCCGCCTCGTCCAGCCGCTCGGTGAAGACCGGCGCGAGGACGGCCCGCCGGGTGGCGTCGGCCTCGGCGAAGACGGCGCGGCCCTGCTCGGTCAGCTCGATCCGCACCGAGCGCGCGTCCGAGGCGGAGGGCGCGCGGGACACCAGTCCACGCCCCGCCAGGGCGTCCACGACCCGGGAGACCTGGCTGCGGCTGAGCATGGTCTTCGCGCCGAGGTCGGAGGCGGCCACCGGCTCCCGCTGGCCGTTCAGCCAGAGCATCACCTCGAACCAGGACAGCGGCAGCCCGTGCACCCGGGTGAGCTCCCGGTCGATCCGGGCGGCGAGGGTGGTTCCCGCCCAGACCAGGCCGTAGAAGGCGTGGTCCTGCTCCGACAGCGGGCCCAGGGTGAGATCAGCGCGGTCCATGGCGCTCATCGTACCGAGGTTGCGTGCATGCGCACACAGTTCTAGTGTGTGCGTGCGCACGCAACACATGTCCCCGCCATGCCGAGAGGGCCGAAACATGTCCGAGCACACCACCACCGAGCAGGCCGACCTCGACCGGCTGCGCGCCACGCTGACCGCCGCGGCCGGCGAGAACCGGGCCCGCGCCTTCCTCTACCGCTGGCTGGAGCTGCTGGAGCGGACCACCGGCGACGCCGAGCCGCTGCGCGAACTGCTCGCCGACGACCTGACGATGACCCTCCCCGACGGGCGGGCGCTGCACAGCTACGAGGAGGTCGCCGCCTGGTACGCGGGCACCCGCGAGGCGGTCCAGCTCAGCCTGCACCACGTCCGCGAGCTGACCGTCATCCCGGGGCCCGGCCGGACGTACGACCTGGCCATCGACTTCGACTGGCAGGGCATCGCCAAGGACGGCCGCCCGATGACGGCCCGGACCCGGCACCAGTGGACCCTGACCGACACCGGCGAGCCCCACCTGCGGCTCTCCCGCTTCGCGGTCACCGCCGTCGAACCCTTCACCCCGGTCCCGGCCGCGCAGGCGCTCGCGCACTACACGGCCGCCCGCTCCTAGGGCCGTCCGCCCCCGCAACCCCGGCGGCACCAGTAGCATCGGCCTCCAACCACCTTGAGGGGGGCGGAACATGAAGCGGATCGGGGTCTACCTGGCGCATCCGCGGCCGGGCAGCTTCAACCACGCGCTGCACCAGGCCGTGATCGACGAGCTGCGCGGGCGCCGCTGCGAGGTACGGGCACACGACCTGTACGCCGAGGGGTTCGCACCGCTGCTCACCGCCGAGGAGACCGGCACGGTGGCCGACGCCGGGGCCACCGCCGACCCCCAACTCGCCCTGCACCGCGCCGAGGTGGCCACCCTGGACGCGCTGGTGGTGATCCACCCCAACTGGTGGGGCATGCCGCCCGCCGTGCTGACCGGCTGGGTGCAGCGGGTGCTGGCCCCCGGCGTCGCCTACAAGCTCGGCACCGCCGACGGCGAGCCGGCCGGACTGCTGCGGGCCGGGCGGGCCCTGGTGCTGAACACCTCGGACACCCCCGGGACCCGGGAGCGCGAGGAGTTCGGCGACCCGCTGGAACGGATCTGGGCGGCCTGCGTGCTGCCGTACGTCGGCGTCACCGACGTCCGGCGGACGGTGTTCCGCACCGTCACCGGCTCCCCCGCCGACGAGCGGGCCGAGTGGCTGCGGCAGGCCCGGCAGCAGGCCGCCGCACTGCTGGACTGAGGCCTCACAGCTCGACCTCCGCCACCTCCTGTTCGCCGCTCAGCTCGCCGGTCGGGCGGAAGCCCAGCCGGGCGTAGAACCCGGCCGGGCCGTCCGGGCCCGGGTGGTAGGTGACCGTCGCGCGGGTGCCGCCGCGGCGGCGGATCTCCGCGCAGACCTGCTCGACGGCGAACCGGCCGTAGCCGCCGCGCTGCTGCCCGGCGTCGACCAGCAGGCGCCAGAGGCCGGAGCGGGGGCGGTCGCCGGGTCGCTCCGGGTCGAAGCGGACGTCGAAGAAGGCCATCACGAAGCCGACCGGCCGCCCGCCGTCCAGGATCAGCCGGGGCCAGGCCGTCTCCCCGTACACGTACGCCTCGGCCAGCGACTCCGCCACCGGTGTGACCAGGCCCTCCTGGTCCGGTCGCGCCCGCAGGGCCAGGGCGGCGTCGATGTTGTCGGGGGTGAGCACGGCGAGGCTGAGCGTGGAGGACATGGCGGGCAGCCTAGGGTCCAGGCCGCCCGCCGTCACGGGGATTCCCGCGGAGTTACGCCCCCGCCGGGAAGTCGGTGGCACGGCCGACCGCCGCCCAGGCCTCGGCCTCGCTGCGCGCGCCGTCCAGGTTGCCGAGGATCGCGTCCACGGCGTCGGTGCCGAGCGCGAGCCGCAGCGGGGTCCGCTCGGCGTCCAGCGCGGTCAGGATCGCCTCGGCGGCCTTCACCGGGTCGCCCGCCTGCTTGCCGTCGGAGTCCGGCAGGCCGGTGCGGACCGGGCCGACCACCGGCTCGTAGGCGTCGATCGGGGCGGAGTGGGCGAGCGCGCCACCGCCCGCGAAGCCGGTCCGGAACGCCCCCGGCTCGACGATCAGCACCTTGATCCCGAAGCCGGCCACCTCCTGGGCCAGCGCCTCGGACAGCCCCTCCAGGGCGAACTTGGTGGCCGAGTAGGCACCGACGCCGGGGAAGGAGAACCGGCCGCCCATGCTGCTCATCTGCACCACGGCGCCCGAGCCCTGGGCCCGCATGTGCGGCAGCACGGCCCGGGTGAGCGCGGCCGGGCCGAAGAAGTGCAGGTCCATGAGGTCCCGCAGCTCGCGGTCGGTGGTCTCCTCGACGGCGCCGATCACGCCGCGCCCGGCGTTGTTCACCAGGACATCGATCCGGCCGAGCCGGGACACGGCCTCCTCGACGGCGGCGGCGATCTGCTCCTGGTCGGTGACGTCCAGCCGGACCGGGACGACCCGGCCGGGGTGGGCGGCCTCCAGCTCGGCCAGCGCCTCGGGGCGCCGGGCGGCGGCGACCACGGTGCCGCCGGCGGCGATGGCGGCCTCGGCGATGGCCTGGCCGAAGCCGGAGTTGGCACCGGTGATCAGCCAGACCTTGCCGGCGTTCTCGTGAGCGGTCATCTGCATTCCTCCGTACTCGGGTGCACTACAGGAAAGTTGACGATCATTTATACGACACCGCCGCGGCCGGCGATCAGGCCGGTCCGGAAACGCCGGAGCCCCCGGCCGATCGGAATCGGCCGGGGGCTCCGAGGAGTTCGAGGTCGGGCCCGTTACGGGAGGTTGCGGGCCATCACGATGCGCTGGACCTGGTTGGTGCCCTCGTAGATCTGGGTGATCTTCGCGTCACGCATCATCCGCTCCA